>JBILCC010000224.1:0-2598 GCA_044353355.1 Aquirufa sp. | reverse complement strand
G
Source organism: Aquirufa sp. (assembly GCA_044353355.1). Taxonomy (GTDB): domain Bacteria; phylum Bacteroidota; class Bacteroidia; order Cytophagales; family Spirosomataceae; genus Aquirufa. The sequence continues at coordinate 2,597 of JBILCC010000224.1, read as the reverse complement.
GCTGAAAGAAGCTAATCGTAAAAACGGAGATTACCGTAAGAATCAATCCGAGTTTTAATTTAGGGGACATTTTGACTGCTTTTATAAGTTAATAGGTTTTTGGAAGTATAAACTAAAGAAAAAAATTAATTCAGCAAAGAAATATTGAATTCTGAATTCGCCACTTATTCCAAAGTCCATTAAAAAAGGCTTCAATTTTGAAGCCTTTTTTTATCCACATCTATACTCTCTTATCTATAATCTCCTATCTGCGTCCCGTACGTCTACCTCGCTCCTTACCCTTCGGTATCACCCTTCCACCCCTCGGAGCTTCTCTCTTGCGAGAACGATTATTCGCGAATTTGCCTACTAAGCCAGAGCGCATCCCTACTAATTCTAGGTCGATGGTGCGTTTAGCTAAATTCGTGTCGCGGACTTTTACTTGCACCTTATCTCCAAACGTGAAGACACGGCCATTTGATTTACCCACGATGCGGTAATTGTTTTTATCTAAATCATAGAAGTCGTCATTCAAGTCGACCATACGCACAAGGCCCTCGCAAGAAGTTTCGCCTATTTCAACGAAGATTCCGAACTCGGTAACACCCGTGATGATACCGTCAAAAACTTGTGGTTCGTGCAAGCTCATGTATTCCACTTGCTTGTACTTAATGGAAGCGCGTTCTGCATCAGAAGCGAGTTTTTCGCGGTCCGAGCTGTGCTTACATTGAATCTCTAAAGGAGCGCGCTCTGCTGGAGTCCCGCCGTCTAAATAATGCTGTAACAGTCGATGCGTCATGACGTCTGGGTAACGGCGAATCGGACTGGTGAAGTGCGAATAGAACGGAAATGCTAGGCCAAAGTGACCAACAGGATCGGTGCTATAACGGGCTTTGGACATCGTACGAACGGCTAAACTCTGCAACACATGTTCCTCGCCTTTGCCCTCGATGTTCTCCATCAAGGCGTTGAACGATTTGCTCACGTGTTGAGGATCAGTCGTCACCTGGTAGCCAAATTTCTTCGCGAACGAAGAGAATACCTGCAATTTCTCTGGATCCGGTGCTTCATGGATACGGTACACCATCGTATTTTTAGGCTCGTCTTTTTTCTTGTTGAAGACGAATTCGGCCACTTTTTTGTTAGCCAAAAGCATGAACTCTTCAATCAATTTATGCGCATCCTTGCGAATACGTGGGTAAACGCCGATTGGCTTTCCGTCCTCATCTAATTCGAAGCGGACTTCGGCTGTTTCGAAGTTCACGGAACCGTGATCAAAACGTCTTGCTCGGTAACTTTTGGCAATGCGGTTCAAATCCCGAATGACCGGAACTAACGCATCGTCTGAATCATTTTCAATTAATTCTTGCGCCTGCTCGTAAGCGAAACGGCGGTCAGAGTGAATGACCGTGCGGCCAAACCACTCTTTCACAATCGTGTCGTTCGCGTCTAGTTCGAAAACGGCAGAGAAGGTTAATTTATCTTCGTTTGGGCGAAGGGAACATAGTCCGTTCGATAGCTTTTCTGGCAACATAGGCACCACGCGGTCTACTAAGTAAACCGACGTTGCACGCTTATAAGCTTCGATATCGAGTACACTGCCGGGTTTCACATAGTGAGCAACGTCCGCGATGTGGACACCGATTTCGGTGTTGCCGTTCTTTAGTTTTTGGTAGGAGATGGCATCGTCAAAATCCTTCGCATCGATCGGATCAATCGTGAAAGTTAATACGTTGCGCATGTCCTTGCGCTTCTTGATTTCGGTGGCAGGAATCTGCACTAAGATCGAGGCAGCGGCTTTTTCTACTTCTTCTGGGAAATCATACGGCAAGCCGTATTCCGCTAAAATGGAGTGCATTTCGGTGTCATTCTCTCCGGCTTTACCTAGCACTTTGATGACACGACCTTCGGCCTTTTTACCGTCTGTTCCCCAGCGAGTTACTTCTACAATGACTTTGTCTAGGTGCTTTGCGTCCTTGATTTCGAACTTAGGCAAGTAGACATCTTCGTAGATTTTCTTCGAATCGGGGATTAAAAACGAGTAGTGGGGAGTCACTTGAATAACACCCACTAGTTCGGTGGAACGACGTTCCAATATCTGTACGACCTCTCCTTCCGGACGGTCATTTTTTCTTTTTTCTGATGGGCGACGCGCTTGGACAATGACTTTATCACCGTCTTTGGCATTATTTAAATCTCCAGAAGCCACCCAAATATCCTTCGCCCCGTCTTCCGGAATCACAAACGCAAAACGCGCATTCACGTGATCCACGCGTCCTGTCACCTGGAAAGATTCATTATCAAAGCGAACATTTCCCTCTTCATTCTTGATCAAGCGATTTTCCGCAATCAACTTCGCCACCAAGTCAGAATAAATCTCCTTCGTCTTGCGATCGCGGATAGCAAAAGCCTTGTGTAATTGGTTCAAAGAATAGGAACGGTAGTCGTTCAATTCAAAAAACTCTAATATTTCAGCTTTCAAGCCGCTCAAAAATTTCAATTCCTTAGGGGAAGGCATGGTATTTCAATTCAAATTATCCTGCAAGGTACACATTATTGATTTCTTAATTCCTAATTCGGCATTCTATTGCTACCTTTGAGCTTGTTTTTGAGCCTTT
>JBILCC010000223.1:0-2599 GCA_044353355.1 Aquirufa sp. | reverse complement strand
TGAACGATTTCAGAATCGACGACGAAGAGATTTCGATCTCCTTTCAAGGTCCCGGTTATACGGCGGATTTCTTCGTGAATCGCGCAGATGGGAAATACGAATTGACGGAAACGAAGATGGGCATTATCGCCGTGATCAACGACCTGCACAAGGGTCGCGATACCGGGAAGTCTTGGTCTTGGGTCATTGACTTTTCTGCCATCTTTATGATTGTTATCTCGTTAACGGGGTTAATTTTGTTGTTATTTTTAAAGAAGAAACGCACGAACGGGATGCTTTGGTTAGCTGTCGGCGGGGTTGTGGTTTGGGTATTTTATTATTTTGTATGAGACGTATATTCACCATTCACCATTTACCATTCACCATTTTACTTTTCTGCTCCGTAGTTGTGTTTGCGCAGGACCACGCTCCACTTCCTCCTCTTCCGGTGGAGGCGACCTTTGGGACTAACCGATTGCATTTTCAAGCGGTCATCAACCGACCAGTCTCAGCGAATGGGAAATTGAGTTTTTTCAATTTGAGTACCGGTGCGGTAGATTATTCAAATACGGCCTCTGAGACGGAGATGGTGGTGGTGAATAATTTGACCTATGCACTTTTTGGAAATATTAAAGTAACCGGTGGGGCAGAGTGGCATTATAAATTAGGACTGGTTCCTCAGCTAGGTTTGCAATATTTTAAGGCAAATCGCACCTGGCTAGTTTTAGTGAATCCAAGTATTAATCTGCAACCTTCTAAGAGTACAGCTACGATCGGAATTGTGGAATACAAGCCGGCGCTTTCTAAGAAGGTGCAATTGTATACACGAGCTCAAGTATTGTACATTCAAAGTTTGCAGGATGGTTCGCATGCGCGCAGTGCGTTGATGTTGCGTGCGGGTGTTACGCAGGGGAAATTCACGATCGGATTAGGGGCTAATTTCGATTATTATGGACCGATGAAGATGGAGAAAGATAATGTGGGTCTGTTTACGCGTTTAGCGCTCTAATGAAGAAATTACTATTCCTTTTTTGTTTGAGTTTGTTTGGCTGTGAAACGGTGCAGCCGCTGGATGAGGCGACGACGAATCTGAATCTTTGGAACGAAAAGAAGATTGTGAATTATTCCTACAGCTTTAAGCGTGTCTGTTTTTGTCCCTTAGAATATGTGGGTCCACATCAAATTGTCGTCCAAAATGGGAAAATATCGACCGTAAATGGAAAGCCCTACAATGCTGCTGAACGCTATGGGACTATGTATACCATCCCGGAATTATTACAAGTTATTAAGGCGAATATCGACCGAAAACCGGTCAAGAGTAGCTTGAATTTCAATCCAACATACGGCTATCCAACGAATGTTTTTTTTGATTTTTCCGAAATGATCGCAGACGAGGAAATCGGCTACGAAGTGACGAACTTTAAAATTAATTAGGGCAGATCGAGATAGGTAAAGCTTTTTTAGGTGTAGGACTGTAGGCTTTGCAGGTGATACATTCAGCGGTCAGTTGGCTAGCGTCTAATTTGAAGTAAAATTCGTCCCCTTCTTTCAAACTAACAGGTAAAGCGCAGGGATTAGATAAGGCGAACGCATTTTTATAGTTTTTCCCTGTATCTGGATTCTTCCAAATAGATTCCATCTTCGATGTATCTATTGAACCTTCGACTAATTCAATCACGTAATTATTGCAAATTCCCTTTAGGGACAGGCGGCCCTTGTAGCAATTATCAGGAAGTACTTCTTGGGATTTACAAGCACTTAAAAGCAGGCAGAAGAGTAGTAGTGGTTTCATTCTGCTAAACTAATCATCGCTTTGATTACCTGTTCAGATGGTTCGTTAATTTTTGTAAAAATACCAGGAACTTGATTTTTTGTGAAGCAGTGAGAGATAAATTGTTTTGATTGAATCTTCCCATCGCGGAATAAACTCATCACGTATTCGAAGTCTTCCAAAGTCGCATTTCGGCTACTCATTAAAGTGGCTTCTCTTTTGTGAAATTCTGGATGCGAAAAGGAGATGGCCTGTTTTTGTAATCCGATTAAAACGTATTTTCCACCGTGTGCCATTTTAGCAAAGCCAGATTCGATAGCATTCAGATTTCCGGTCGCATCAATGACGGTACTATAGGCTGTGGCGGAGGCTTCAGATACGCCTAAATTCTCTACGCAAAATTGCAGACGAGATGAATTCGGTTCTGCGACCTCTACGGAAGCCCCTTGAATTTTAGCGAGCAAAATCGTGAAAAGACCTATGGGACCGGCGCCCATTACTAGTACTTTTTCGCCTTTTTTTAGTGCCGCGCGGCGAAGTCCGTGAGCTGCAATAGAAAGCGGTTCGACTAAGGCTAATTCTTCCGCCGTCAGACCCTTTCCTGGTAAAATGTAGCGATCTTCTACTACGATATATTCGCGCATTCCGCCATCAATATGTACTCCAAAAACCTGTAAACTTTCACAACAATTCGGCTTTCCAGCCGCGCATGCATCGCACGAAGCACAGTTAAAATAAGGGATAATTGTCGCTAATTCTCCTGTTGCGAAAGTGTCGGATTCCACGATTTCTACCGCCAGTTCATGGCCTAAAATGCGGGGATAAGAAAAGAAGGGTTGATTGCCAGCA
>JBILCC010000222.1:0-2600 GCA_044353355.1 Aquirufa sp. | reverse complement strand
CTCAAGTATTTAACCTTTCCACTCGCAAAACCTCTAAAGGCAAACACGGTTTTGATCCCGCATTGCCAGAAATGCGTGCTAGTTTCCAGGCATGGGGCCCTTCCATTAAATCTGGTCTTATCTTAGACGGATTCGAAAATGTAAATGTCTATCCTTTTGTAGCCAAAATACTTGGATTGAACTACGATCCAAAGGCTATTGATGGACATAGTAGTGTGCTTCAGAAAGCTTTGAAATAACGTTTAATTCGACACAAATATTTCGTCCACGTGCTTTTTGATATTGGCCGCAATTTTCTCCGTAGGTAAATCATTTGCGTCGTTACCAAAAGGATCCTCAATTTCCTCCGCGATTAATTCCAGACTAGCTAATACGTAAAAAATAAAAACTACCACAGGAATCACATAGTAGCTCAGAATAAAGGTGTAGCTAAATGGCAAAGTCATCACATAGAAGAAGATAAATTTCTTAATGAAAGCACTATAGGAATAAGGAATAGGCGTATTTTTGATACGCTCACACGCACCGCATACGTCTGTAAAAGATTGTAATTCGGAATTGATATAGAGCAGTTGATGTCCTGAGATTTTTCCCGATTTATATAATTCATCCGTCTTTTTAAAGAGCATTTTCGCCACCTGATTTGGTTTATGTTTCGCGTGGTCAATATCTAAATCAAGGCCTTCGAAAAGGACTAAACCTGCTTCATCATCAGCTAAATATTTTTGAAGAATGTGAGAATATAAAGGAATCACTTTTTGGAAAAAGTGACGATCTATTTCATTTTCTAAGATGACTGCTATTTTAAAGGCTAAATTTCTACTATTGTTCACTAAAGTACCCCACAATTTTCGCCCTTCCCACCAACGATCATAGGCCGTATTAGTCCGATAGGCTAGTAATAAAGAGATAACAAATCCTAACATACTGTGCATCACAGAAATGTTTTTGACTAAACTGTCTTCTCCAAGATGAAAAACCTCTTCTTCTAAAAAGCAAACCAAACCTGAATACACCCCAATTAAAACCATCAAAGGCAATAATTTTCGAAACGTATCCGATTGATGAAAACGAAAAATAAAGGTTATCCAGTCTTTCGTATTGTATTTAACCATTTAAAATACTTATTTCTTAAAACTTATCTTCCAAATACTTCCATTCAAATCATCACATACAAACAAAGAGCCATCAGGTCCTTGAGCTAAACCACAAGGACGGTGTTCAATGGGCCCAGTCGGTTTAGCTAAATCCTGGCCCGAAAAATTATCTGCAAAGATCTCCCATGGCCCAGACGGTTTTCCATTTTTAAATGGAACGAAGGCTACAAAATAACCCTTCTTTAATTCTGCTGATTGACCATGAAATGCGACAAATGCCCCATTTTTATAGCGAGCGGGAAAGCTATTTCCCGTGTAAAATAAGATATCGTTTGGTCCCATATGTGCTGGAAAAGCAACCACAGGATCCAAAGCTTTTTCTCCACCCGTCTTCTTTCCGTCTCCTCCATACTCAGGAGCTACTATTTTCTTCTTTTGGAAATGATCATAATAGATATAAGGCCAGCCTGCATCATCACCCACCTTTTTGAATTCGTACATCGCTTCAGAAGGAAGTTCTTGGCTTTGTTTGGGAGTATAATATTGTGGATAAAAATCATGGAATTGACCACGTCCGTGTGCCATTGCAAATAATGACTTTGTCGAATTATTCCAAGTGATGCCTACCGCATTCTTTAACCCAGTAGCAAAACGCGTCCCGTCAGCGAAACCTTGATTCAATTTAGCTGCATCAAAACGCCAAACACCACCCGCAGAATCTAAAATCGCACAAGGATTACTCCCTTTCCCCGTACCAGGCTCTCTACACGAATCATTCCAAGAACCAATCGTTACATAGATGTTTTTGCGATCTTGATCAAACGTAAAAGACTTCGCATTATCCCGACCATGATCTGGCAATCCATCCACAATGGTCTCGAATTTATTCCAGTCAGCTACTTCACCACTTGCATTCAAAGCATAACGAAATACGCCCTTATTCGATGAGGCATAGAAATAATCATCGTGAATTGCTACCCCTGTCCCCGTATAATTCCCAAAGAGAGCTTGTTCTTCATACACTCCATCTTTATCCTTGTCTTTCAATATAACAACTCCTTTACCCTCTTTCAATTTGGATAATTTGGCATAAATATCGCCCTGCTTTGAAACAGCTAAATGACGTGTAGCACCTAAATCTTTACCAATTTCATCGACTTTAAAACCGGTAGGCACTTTGATTTCTTGAGCAAAAAGTAGAGAGGGTGCTAGCAAGCACAGGCATAGGATTTTCTTCATAGTATTTAAATAGGTTGCCTAAAGATAATAGAAATTATTTAATCAAAATAGGCTAAACGCTACCCTACCGTTAGATAAATTGTTTACCGTTAGATAAATTTCGTTAAACAAAATCAGGCTCTTACTACTTAATAAAATTAATTTAACACCTGTAACTCAAGGCGAGTTGCTTTCTTATTCACTAAAAAACCAGTAAATACATGAATTTATGAATTTGAGGAAACTATTGCACTCTTTGCTGATCTTAACTAGTCTCTTTGCCTT
>JBILCC010000220.1:0-2619 GCA_044353355.1 Aquirufa sp. | reverse complement strand
GGGAAAAAACTAGCGACGTATATGTTGCGCTAATTTGCGCGGAAAACGAAAGCCTGTCATCTTTTCTAAGGTTTCTAAAGAAACTGAATAAGTCTGCCAGTTTTTATTCAAACCTCGTTCATTAGGAAATAATATACACCAGATTCTGTCTGGTGTATACACAACCTTCCAACAATAGGCGGGTACGATTACACCTGAGCTGAGACGACCTTTTGACCCTATTCCACCCGAATAGATCAAGAGTTGAAAGCCTCTCTTAACGGCTAATTTGCGACAATATTCCTCTAGCATCTTGTATGGACCACGATTTAACTCAGGCGTCTGAGGAATCATATTAGACATGAGGAAAGTCTCTTCATTCAGGTATTGCGCGGCAGTTCTATCTTCAGAATTACATAAATGTCCTCTGTCATAACCAGAATGAGAATAATCCTTTTCATCCACGATCTTAAATCCGCGGGGAAAAGATTCATCTTGTATAAAACGATTCGTTCTATCCACAAGACCTACATCACTAGCCCTCAAGGTCCATCCCACCCAATTCGCTCGTCCCTCTACCCCATTATAGGACATCACATAGCCTCTCTTAACCGAAAGATAATTAGTAGTAGAAGCAGAAGAGGCGCCCGAAATATTGGGCACCCCTACAGATAAAAATAAACTTAAAATAAGGTTTAAAAGCATTATTTAGCTCTTTTTTCTAGATCAGCACGCGTAATGTTCATCGTACGGCCCATCATCTTCGAACCGCGATACGATACGATGCGCATCAATTCAGCGTCCTTGGGTACCGCTACTACACCTGATGCAACCGGATAATGGTTATCAGGATACGAATTATCGAAACTGTAGTGAATCTTTAATCCAGAGATTTCATTCTTTAATTCTACAAACAATTCTCCTTTCGAATTCTTTGTCACGTTCACCATCGCCTCGTACATAGAAGGCGCATATTTCTTATCTGCTACATCAAAACGTGCCATATGATCTTCCACGCGTCCTATGAAATTATCCCAGTTTTTGTTTTCATTTGGAGACCACAAAGACTCAGAAATGGCTAAAGCTCTTGGATACATCATGTACTGCAAATGGCGGTAATTGAACAATTGCTCTGACCACAAATTCGCTTGTCCACCCTTGACTAATTTCGCATCCACCCCATCCGGAACCGGATTAAAAGCATAAGAATCACTTAAGCGAACTGTTTTGTATACCGGCGGCTCGATTGCACGATCACCTTGCATTAAATCCACATACACCTGATTATTAGGCGTCATGACCACTTCGTGACCTAATTTTGCCGCTTCTACTCCACCTGCGATGCCGCGCCAAGACATCACCGCTGTTGCCTTAGGCAATCCTCCCCCTTCTAAAATCTCATCCCAGCCTAACATGCGCTTACCTTTGGACGTAATAATCTTTTCTAAACGGCGCACAAAATAAGCCTGCACCTCTTGTGAATTTTTCAATCCCTCCCGAGCTCTTAAAGCCAAAATCTCCGGATTGTTGTCCCAATAGTTTTTAGGGCACTCATCGCCTCCCATGTGGATGTATTCATACGGAAAAAGACTAGCCACCTCACCCATCACCTTATCTAAGAAAGTATATACTTTCTCATTTGCAGGACATAGCGTATTGTCTAATAATGCCTCTGGATGATCATGTGACCAATCGATGAATGGCTCACCAGAAATAACTTCATATTTATCCGCTCCTGGTGTACAAGAAAGCTCGGGATAAGAAGCAATCGCCGCCATCGAGTGACCTGGTACATCTACTTCTGGAACGATGTTCACGAAACGATCCTGTCCGTATTTTACCAATTCCTTAATATCTTCTTGGGTATAAAAACCGCCATAATTACGCGGTTCATCTGGTTCAGGCTTAGAAAAAGTGGTGAAACGACCCACTTTCTTCACATTAAAAGCTCCTTTCTTCGTCAAATTAGGATACGATTTAATCTCAATTCTCCAGCCTTCGTCATCCGTTAAGTGGAAGTGCAAAATATTGTATTTGTATTCTACCATATCATCGATGAATTGCTTTACCTCTTCTTTTGTAAAGAAGTGACGAGAGACATCGAACATTTGGCCACGCCATGCGAAGCGAGGAGTATCCGTGATTTGAGCAAATGGAATCGACCAGTTAACTCCTTTAACGACTGTTTTAGATTCAATCTCTTTAGGTAATAACTGGACTAAGGTTTGGATTCCATAGAATAGACCGGCTGACTTATTCGCCTTGATCGTAACCCCTTTTGCATTTACCTGCAAATCATATCCCTCAGCACCTAATTTTGCATTGTTCACTATTTGCATCTGAATGGAAGCAGCTCCCGACGATTTAAGGGTAACTGCACGACCCGTTGCCTTTTTTAATTTATCTACTAAAGTCGCATAGCCCACTTTTAATTGCGAATCAGACGGACCAGAAATCGAAATGGAAGTAGGTAAAACAAATTTTCCAGTAGGATAAACCGCCTGAGATGGAATAGGGATAATCGATGGAATTTGTGCAAGTGAAATACAGGTTACACTTAAAAAAAATAGGGTAAAAATTTTCTTCTTCATATAGCTTTTGATTCGTTTAAAGTTCCACCAAAATGCAGAATATTCCAAA
>JBILCC010000219.1:0-2644 GCA_044353355.1 Aquirufa sp. | reverse complement strand
AACTCCATGACCAAGATTAGCAATGTAACGCTGCGTCCCAAATTGGTCAATCATCTTCTTAGTCTCCGCTTCCACCGTCTTGAAATCACCATATAAAGCACAAGGATCTAAATTTCCTTGTAAAGTCTTGTTAGGTCCCACTAATCGACGCGATTCCGCGATATCCATATTCCAATCCAAACCAATCGTCGCACAATTAAGTGCAGCCATTTCCTCGCGAGCGAAGAATGCGCCTTTGGCAAAAAGCGTCACCGGAACCTCCGTCACCGCATCACAAATTTGCTTTAGATAAGGAGTTGAAAACACCGAATATTGCGCAGGAGACAAAATCCCCGCCCATGAATCAAAAATTTGGACCAAATTAGCCCCAGCCGCGACCTGTGCTTTCAAATATGAAATCGTAGAATCCGTAATCTTTTGCAACAAAGCGTGCGCTAGTTCAGGCTCGGCATATAACATCTTTTTGGCCTGAGAAAACGTCTTCGACCCTTTTCCCTCCACCATATAACAGAAAATCGTAAACGGCGCACCAGCAAAACCAATCAAAGGTACCTTACCAGCCAACTCTTTTTTCACGATCTTAATCGCATCTAATACATATTTCAAATCCTGTTCCGGATTTGCATCCCGAATCTTTGCCAAATCCGCTTTCGAACGGATCACCTCCGGAAAAACCGGACCCTTCTGCTCCTCCATCACATAGGGCAAACCCATCGCCTCCGGCACCACTAAAATATCCGAAAAGATAATCGCCGCATCCACCCCAAAACGCGTCACCGGCTGAATCGTCACCTCCGCCGCCATTTCTGGATGCGTCGCTAAACCAATAAAGGAACCCGCTTTCGCCCTTACAGCTCTATATTCTGGTAAAATCCTCCCCGCCTGACGCATCACCCAAACCGGGATTCGCTCCACAGGCAAACCCTGCGCAGCACGAAGAAGTAGATCGTTTTGTAGTTTTTCCATAAGCATACAAAGGTAAGGCAAAATGCGGGTTAAGGCAAGGGTAGCCCAGTATACAGTAATCAGTAGTCAGTATCCAGTAATCAGTAGTCAGTAATCGGTAAGATGATAAAAGTTCATAATTATCAGTTGACAAATTTTTAGTTCTACTCCATTTGGGTTTATTGGGGCTCCTGTAACCACTAAATTTTTATGAAAGTTAGAAAATTTGAAGAATTAATTGTTTGGCAAAAGTCAATAGAAATAGCCGTTCAGCTATATAAACACTTTGATAGACATCCCGATTTCGGATTCACAAATCAAATAAAAAGGGCGTCCATTTCAATTTCGAATAATATCGCTGAGGGTTTTGAAAGAAATTCGAATAAAGATTTTAATCGGTTTTTATATTTTGCCAAAGGCTCTTCGAGTGAAGTTAAATCAATGTTGATTTTGGGAAATCGATTAGGCTATTTATCTGATGTAGAAATGAAATACTATTATTATCAAATTGACGAAATAGGAAAAATGCTTTATAAACTTTCTATCTCCCTCACAATTTAACCCAGATTACTGTTTACTGATTACTGATTACTGATTACTGGATACTGACTACTGGATACTGACTACTGATTACTGGATACTGACTACTGATTACTGTTTACTGCCCACTATTTTCCTTACCTTTGTCCCTCATCATCACCCGCCCCATGGCTCAGATTAACGCTAAATTCGTTACTAGTAACACCGACTTTAAGAATTGCCCTCCGGCAAAATATCCTGAATTTGCCTTTATTGGCCGTTCGAATGTGGGAAAATCATCGTTGATTAATTCGTTGACCTTTCATAAAGGTTTAGCGAAAACTTCGCAGACGCCAGGAAAAACGCAGTTAATTAATCATTTTATTATTGATGAGAAGTGGTATTTAGTGGATTTACCGGGTTATGGTTTTGCCAAAGTCAGTAAGGAGAAAAGGAAGGAGTTTGAGAAAATGATCTTTGATTATTTGATCCATCGGGAGAATTTGACTTGTTTGTTTGTGTTAGTGGATATTCGTTTGAAGCCTCAGGCAGTGGATATTGAATTTATGAGCCGCATGGTCGAGGATGAAATTCCGTTTTATATTGTGTTTACAAAAGCGGATAAATTGTCACAAAAACAGGTAAATGAGAGTGTTGAGGTGTATAAAAACTTCCTTTTAGACATGTGGGATGAATTGCCTCCCCTTTTTATTACATCGGCTGAGAAGCATGTGGGCCGAGAGGATATTTTGGCCTCTATCAACGAATTAATTCAAACATCTCCTTACAGAATAGGGAAATAGTACTAATTTTGTCCCCATAACAAGCTAAAAAACATGGATTTATTGAATGAAGTTGCCCATATCTCGGGAAAAAGTGGATTGTACAAAGTGTTAAAACCGACGCGCACGGGTGTGATTGTGGAAACTTTGGACGCTGCAAAACAAAAATCAGTTGTAGGTGGTCAAACACGTATTTCTGTTTTAAAGGACATCTCATTGTATTTAGATGATCACCAAGATAGCACTTTACCATTAGCAGATTTGTTCTTACAAATTCACGCTAAATTCAATGGCGTTTTACCTATCGAAGCAAAAAAAGCGAGTGATGCTGAATTATTTAGCACCTTAGCTACGGTTGTTGCTAACTATGATACAGACCGCGTATTCGCATCAGACAT
>JBILCC010000218.1:0-2645 GCA_044353355.1 Aquirufa sp. | reverse complement strand
AAATGTAGATAACACAACGGATTTACTAAAGCCTATTAGTACAGCGTCACAAACTGCATTAAATTTAAAAGCCAGTTTAACTGGTATAGAGACACTAACAAATAAAACGTTATCTGCACCTAACTTCACTACTCCAGTACTCGGTACACCAGCATCAGGTACAGCCACTAATTTAACGGGATTACCCTTGTCAACGGGTGTAATCGGAACTTTAGCAGTTGCCAATGGAGGAACAGGTGCAGTAACGATCGGTGGCATTGTAAAAGGCAATGGAACTTCAGCAATGTCAACGGCTATAATTGGAACAGATTATAGTCTAGTCCGTGAAATATCCGATGAATATACGGCAACAATTGGTCAAACAACTTTTAACTTGACGCAGACTAAATCAAGTAATGCATTACTAAAACTATACATCAATGGTGTTCGTATTTCTAAAACAGCCTTCAGCCTATCTGGAACTGCATTCACATACATACCTTCTAATAATGATACCTATACGTTAATTGCAGGTGACCGAATTCAAATTGATTATTTTTATTAATGATGAAAAGAACCCTATTACTCTTAATTATACCATTTTTCAGTTTTGCTCAACTAACGAAAACGGGATTTCGGCATACGAATCCAAATCTATATGTAGATTTTAGCGGAAGAATCGGGGGAGGAAAAGGACTAGAACGCTTTGGAAAGCAAACAATAACCTTTGTATGCGGAAACCCATTAATAATCGTTCATACAACCGTAAAAGGAGTGGCGCCTCTCAATAAAACAGTGACTTACGGAACTGTAAAATCTTCTCTAAGTGGATCTGAAAAGTGCTGGATTACCCAAAATCTAGGTTCTACGAATCAAGCGACATCAGAAACAGATGCAACTGAAAATGCAGCAGGCTGGTATTGGCAATTCAATAAGAAAAAAGGATATAAAAATAGTGGGACCACTTCAACGCCAACACTACCCTCTTCTAACTCGAATACCGAAATGCTGAATTGGGCAGCGACTAATGACCCCTGCACAATTGAACTGGGAACAGGTTGGAGAATTCCCACGGTTAGTGAATGGACCGCTGTAAATAACACTAATCAAAGAGCTCTAGCCTATTCAGGTGCATTAAAAATGCACGCAGCAGGTTACTTAAGCACAGGTACAAATAGTGCACTTATGAATAGAGGTTCTATGTTTTTTTATTGGAGTTCCACTAATTCAGATTTATCAAACGCTAAAGGGCTAGTTATTTATACTACTCAAACCTATAACCAAATTTCAAATAACGACAAAGATGCCGGACTTTCGGTTCGATGCATTCGAGATTAAATGAGACAGCTATTCTTTTGTTTATTGTTTTTGTCATACCACAGCTACAGTCAAGCTTATGCTGACATGTTTCCTGTTTTTGATAAAACAAAGACAAGCTATATTTCTCTGGAAAATGTATTAAATCAAATTCGTGAATTAAAATCAATTTCACCCATAAAGTATGGAGAAGCAGTAGATTATTATTTCACAAAATTCGCACAAAGAGGTAAAAATAATTTAATTGAAAAACTAGAAGAATTTAGCCTAGACCCTTCATGCCCAGCAATAAATAAAGTAAAAATAAATGAACTAATTCAGCGCATTCGAACGTTGCAAATAGATAAAACAGCACCGGATATTCAAGTAGGGGATTTCAGATTATCTAATTTCAAATCAGAAAAATCTAGTATTTTACTACTTTTTTACAGTCCATCTTGTTTCCATTGCATTGAATTACTAATCGATTTAATACCCTATTCGGAAAAAGAAAACTTACCCGTTATAGCATTACAGATAGATGAAGATATAAATCCATTTGTATTTCCTAAGAATTGGATAAGTGTAAAAGCCAATGCTGAAATCCGAAGAATTTATGGTGTAATATCAACACCAAGCTTATTTTTATTGAATTCAAAAAGTAAGCGAATTAGCTTAATTCCTGAAAACTTGTCTGAAATAAGGAAGTCCGAACATCTTTTTTGAATAAATTGACTTTTATCATTCTATTATGTTTCATTTTTTGGGTAATTTACAAAATGAAACAACTAGTCTTTTTTACTGTAGGTATCATACTTTTTTCTTGTGGAAAGAAACAAGAAACGAGTCTTCCCACTGTTGGCCCCATCACTGAATCCATTTATGCCTCTGGCGTTTTAAAGACGGCTGATCAATACCAAGCATTTGTAACTGTAAATGGGATAATTAATAATCTACTAGTCCAAGAGGGAGATTCCGTTCACATCGGAAGTCCTTTATTAACCATTACAAATGAAACGCAGCAATTTAGTGCAGAAAATGCTGCATTAGCAGCAAATTTCAACGACTTTTCTGCGAATCAAGGTAAATTAGATGAGGCTAAATTATTAATTGAAACGGCTAAGAATAAGTATCGTGTTGATTCTTCCCTTTATAATCGTCAAAAAAGCCTTTGGAATCAGCAAATCGGAACCAAAGTAGATTTTGAACTGAAAGAATTAGCTTTCCAGACTTCGAAATCAAACTATTTATCTGCTATCCAGAAATACAAAGATTTAAAAAGAGCATTAGAATTTAGCTCTTCTCAAGCCAAGAAAAATCTACAAATTTCCACAAATCAGGCACAAGATTTTACATTGAAATCTAAAACC
>JBILCC010000217.1:0-2648 GCA_044353355.1 Aquirufa sp. | reverse complement strand
AATTCCTAAGGCGAACGGATCTTCTTCCCGTGTGTCATAAGTAATCGTTTTATAACTCTGCGAAAACAAGGCCAATTGTGCCTTCTTCAAAATATCCCCCTCTAAGCAACCGCCGGAAATTCCTCCCCACCAGTTCCCATCTTCCGCGATCAACATTCTCGCTCCTGGACGCCGATAGGCGCTACCCTCCACACGAACCACGGTTGCTAAGACAAATTTCAACCCTGCTTTTTGCAAATCATTCACTTGCTGAATGACCGTATAAAGTTCTTTCATAGGAGTTTGGGTAAATTTTGGGAAAGAATTTCGCATACACGATCAATTTCCCCTTCTGTGGTAAAATAGCCTAAACTTATTCGGCCACTCGCTAACGCATCCTCATCCGAATGTCCTAAGGCTTTCAACACGTGAGAGGGTAATTCTGTCTTTGCATTACAAGCTGAACCATTCGAAAACGCCAAGCCGTTTAAAACTTGAAACATGCGTTCCCAATCAACCCCTTTTAGGGTAAAATTAAGAATGGATGGAATTGAATTTTCAGGTGAATTGATCAATGGAAGTAAAACAGATAAACGTTCTTTCGCTTTTTGATAAAAGGGAGCTTTAGAAATCCATTCAGGAATCATCTCCACGGCTTTTGCTAAGCCTACAATTAATGGAACTGGTAAAGTACCTGGGCGTAAACCTCGTTCTTGTCCACCACCATATGAAATAGACTGTATAGGAACTCGGGCAATTAAAGCACCGATTCCCTTAGGGCCATATATTTTATGACCACTAAAACTTAAAAGATGAGGTAAACTGGATAGCGAAAGTTTCCCTATCGCTTGAGTTGCGTCAGTATGGAAGCAAATACCTCGAGCTTCACAGAGGCGCATTACCGCCTCATAATCTAAAATAGTTCCTAATTCATTGTTGACTAACATCAGCGAAATGAAAATCGTCTCTGGACGAATGGCTTTTTCAAGTTCAGCAATATCCGTCAAATAAGTCACCGACCAACCTTCAACCTCTAAGGAAAGAAATACTTCTAACACAGCCTTGTGTTCTAAGGCACTCGTGATGAGGTGTCCTTTCGGCTTTCCTTCCAGAAAACCACGTATCGCTAAGTTAATTGACTCAGTGGCGCCGGATGTAAATAGAACTTCAGACGGTTTGACTTGAAAATAAGCTGCGAGTGTTGCCCGAGACTGCTCCACCGCTTCTGCGGCTCTCCAACCATATAAATGAGCGGATGAACCGGCATTACCGAAAACTTCTGTAAAATAGGGGAGCATAGCCGAAAGTACCTCCGGGTGAACCGGAGTGGTCGCTGCATAATCAAGATAGATCGGCTGATGCATCATAGGACAAATATAGGCACAAAAAAAAGCCCCGAAAAATTCGAGGCTCTCTTTCTGTTAGAACAAAAATTACTTCAAGTTCTTTACAACTGCTTTGAAAGCTTCTGGGTGATTCATCGCTAAGTCAGCTAAAACTTTGCGATTTAAAGTCATTCCAGATTTATTGAATTTACCCATAAACGCTGAGTAAGAAAGACCTTCTTGACGAGCTGCTGCATTGATACGTTGGATCCATAAACCACGAAAATCTCTTTTCTTAACTTTACGATCACGGTATGCATATTGCAAACCTTTCTCTACTTTGTTTTTTGCTACTGTCCAGACATTTTTTCCGCGACCGTAGAATCCTTTCGCTAACTTAAGGATTTTCTTTCTTCTAGCTCTTGAGGCTACGTGATTGACACTTCTTGGCATAATTTTTTGTTTTTTGAAATGAGGCGAATCGGTTGATTACTTTTTAGGCCTTCTTTCTGGTTTAACAATAACTTAAATTCTAATTAAAGACCTAGTAATAAAGTAACTCGGTCCATATCAGATGGGTGAACTAAGGTCGCGTGAACTAAATTACGCTTTTGCTTAGTCGTTTTTTTAGTTAGGATATGGCTGTGAAATGCGTGTTTACGCTTAATCTTACCAGTTCCCGTTACTTTGAAACGTTTTTTCGCTCCAGAGTTAGTTTTAATTTTTGGCATTGTTTGATAATTATGTAAAAATTAAATTTTGAAATTTGGAATGCAAAAGTAATGAAAATTACCCTATAATTCCAGCATCCGTTTGAAAATTATTTCTTGATGGCCTTAGGGGAGAAGATGATACTCATCCGCTTACCTTCTAATTTAGGCATATCATCTGGCTTACCCACATCTTCCAGACCTTTAGCGAAGTTCAATAACAACATTTCGCCACGCTCTTTAAAGACGATTGTTCTACCCACAAAGTGTACATAAGCTTTTACTTTAGCACCTTCTTTAAGGAAATTAACCGCATGTTTTAATTTGAAATTGAAATCATGCTCATCGGTATTAGGACCGAAACGAATTTCTTTAATGACCGTCTTCGTTGCATTAGCCTTGATTTCCTTCTGTTTCTTCTTTTGATCATACTTGAATTTTGCATAATCAATGATCTTACAAACGGGAGGCACTGCTTTAGGAGATATCTCCACTAAATCTAAACTCTGCGCATTCGCTAATTCTAACGCTTTCTCAAAAGGATAAACTCCAATCTCAATATTCTCGCCTACTAATCGAACTTCCTCCACACCACGAATTAACTGATTAATCCGGTAGGGCTCTTCTTCTCTTC
>JBILCC010000011.1:0-26495 GCA_044353355.1 Aquirufa sp. | reverse complement strand
AGCAATTGCTTCACTACTTTGGTGAGCATATGGCTGAAAACTGCGGATTCTGCGACAATTGCTTGCATCCTACGCCTACTTTTAAGGCCGAAGATGAAGTAAGTCTCGTTTTGCAAGCAGTGCAACAAACCGGCGAACAATTCGACGCGGAACATATTGCTGACTTCTTGGAAGGCAAATCAAATTCTTTTATTCAGAGTCACGAACAGGAGAAATTATCCTTGTTTGGTGCTGGAAAAACGGTTTCTTGGATTAATCCTGAGTTAGATGAAGAGGACGAGGATGACGAGGATGAAGACGGAGACGAGGATGTTCCTAAGAAGCCTAAGATGCGCAAAACAGCATCGAAACCGGTGCCCATCGAAGATGAAAAATCGGCTTGGATTTCGTTCATTAAGCAAATGGCCATTTTCGGGCTATTGGATAAGGACATTGAAAACTATGGCGTTCTTCGTTTAAGCGCATCAGGACAAGCTTTCTTGAAGGAATCTTTCCCTATTACGTTCTACAAAGACCACGATTACGAAAAAGAAGCAGAGCCCACTGAAAATGAGGATGAGGGTGCTGCATTAGGGGCCAAAGCCTATGATGACGCCCTCTTTGACATACTTAAAACCCTCCGCAAGAAGATCGCGAAGGAGAAAAACTTACCTCCCTATGTGATTTTCCAAGATCCTTCTTTGGAAGAAATGGCGACCACTTATCCGACTACACAGGATGAAATGGCCCAAATCAACGGAGTGGGAATGGGTAAAGTCGTGAAATTCGGTAAGCCATTCCTCGATGTGATTAATCGTTATGTAGAAGAAAACGAAATTGAGACGGCAAAAGAAGTGGTCGTAAAATCAACGGTCAATAAGTCCAAAATCAAGATTTACATTATCCAACAGGTCGATCGCAAAATCGATTTAGACCTGATCGCAGAACAGAAAGAGGTGAGCATGGCAGAATTAATCGAAGAGATTGAGACCATTTGCTTTTCGGGTACGAAATTAAACCTGGATTACTATATTAATCAAGTCATTGAGCTTGATAAACAAGAAGAAATCTACGAATACTTCATGTCTGCGGATAGCGATGACATCGCAGAAGCCTTAGAAAATTGTGATATCGAAGACGTAACAGAAGAAGAACTTCGTTTAATGCGCATTAAATTTTTGAGTGAATTAGCCAATTAATCAACATATGAACGTTTTAATTTTAGGTGCTGGAGGCCGTGAACACGCATTTTCCTGGAAGATTAGCCAAAGCCCTATCCTAGGTAATTTATACATTGCACCGGGTAATCCGGGAACCGCACAATGCGGCACTAATTTAGCCATCGGTGTGACCGATTTTGAAGGAATCGCCACAGCTATCCGTACACACGATATCGGTTTAGTGGTCGTAGGGCCAGAAGAACCACTCGTTAAAGGGATACGCGATTTCATCGAATCTCAATCTGACCTGAAACACGTAGGAATCGTAGGTCCAGGTGCGCAAGGTGCCCAAATCGAAGGTAGCAAGGATTTCTCTAAGAACTTCATGCACAAATACGGCATACCAACTGCCGCATCACAGACCTTCACAAAGGACACCATCGCGGACGGCCTAGCCTATTTGCAGACACAATCCTTACCCATCGTATTGAAAGCAGACGGCTTAGCGGCAGGAAAAGGAGTCATTATCGCCTTGACTTTGGCGGAAGCGGAGATGGCTTTAAATGAGATGCTCTTAGACGCGAAGTTCGGTGATGCAAGTTCTAAAGTGGTGATTGAGCAATTCCTTCGTGGGATCGAATTATCCGTTTTCGTTTTAACAGATGGCGAAAACTATGTGGTTTTACCTGAGGCGAAAGACTACAAGCGCATTGGAGAAAACGACGAAGGTTTGAATACTGGTGGTATGGGAGCGGTTTCTCCTGTTCCTTTCGCAAACGCGAAGTTTATGGAGGTCGTGAAGCTAAAGGTCATTGAACCTACCGTGAAAGGCTTGAAAGCAGAAAATATTGACTACAAAGGATTCATCTTCATCGGATTAATGAACCATGAAGGCGAGCCCTACGTCATCGAATACAACGCAAGAATGGGGGATCCGGAAACGGAGGTAGTTTTACCTAGAATCGAATCAGATTTCCTATCTTTGCTAATTGCAGCCTCTAATGGCACGCTGAGCGAACAAAAAATTTCCATATTGGACCAATACGCCGTAACAACTATGTTAGTGGCTGGCGGTTATCCAGAGGAATACCGCAAAGGTGATGTATTAACAGGGGTTGAAAAAGTGGAAGACGCGATCGTTTTCCACGCAGGTACGTCGTCAAAAGATGGCGAAATTATCACCAGTGGCGGCCGAGTTATGGCCTTAACTGGAACTTCGAATACCTTGGAAAGAGCGATCCAAAAATCACAAAAGGCCGCCCAAACCATCCAATTCGAAGGTAAAAACTTTAGAAGAGACATCGGATTAGATGTATTAAGATATGGCATGTAAATCGTGTTCCAGTGGGTCATGTGGCTCTACCAGCACTAGCGGAGAGGTAAAAGGCTGCCAAAGTAATGGCGGTTGTGGCTCAGGTGGTTGCAATAAAATGAACGTTTTTGACTGGTTATCAGACTTAGACGTTCCCTCCTTTCAGCGCTTTCACATCGTGGAAGTAAAGTTCAAAGGAGGACGAAAAGAATACTTCCGCAATGCAGATCAACTAGAACTCCACACGGGGGACTCAGTAATGGTCGATTCCAGCAGCGGAACGCAGTTAGGCGTAGTTTCCCTACAGGGAGAACTCGTTCGTCTCCAATTGCTGAAGAAGAATATCAAAGACGACGATAAGGTTAAAAATATCTTCCGTTTAGCCACAGAAAAGGACATCGAGAAGCACGAGCAAGCAATGGCTCGTGACTTACCTACGATGTACCGTGGTCGTCAAATCATCAGCGACTTAAAGCTAAATATGAAGCTTTCTGATGTGGAATTTCAATCAGATGGATCGAAAGCCATCTTCTATTATTCATCAGAAGACCGCGTCGATTTCCGTGAATTAATCAAGCTACTAGCGACCGAATTTAAAATTCGGGTCGAGATGAAACAGATTTCATTGCGCCAAGAAGCGGGTAGATTAGGCGGAATCGGGGTTTGCGGACGCGAATTATGTTGTTCAACCTGGTTAACTGATTTCAAAAACGTAACTACGTCAGCGGCTCGTTACCAAAATTTATCACTGAATCCAGTCAAATTAAGTGGCCAATGCGGTCGTTTGAAATGCTGCTTGAACTACGAATTAGAGACCTACATGGATGCCTTAAAAAGTATTCCAACGATAGAGGGTCGCTTAAAAACGAAACGTGGAGAAGCTATCCTGCAGAAGACGGATATCTTTAAACGAATGATGTGGTTTGGGATTGTAGGTGAAGAGGCGATCTGGATTCCAGTGAGCTGTGATCGCGTAGCAGAAATTGTCGATTTAAATAAGAAGGGAATTATTCCTGAGTCGTTTGAGGATCTGAATCCAGATGCTCCAGCGGTGGAAAAACCTACTTTATCTGAGCTAAACTCTGATTTAGAGCGGATGGACAAGAAATATGGCGGGGCTAAATCAGGTAATCGTAACAACCGAAATAACAGAGGTAATCGCGAAGGCGGAAATCGCGGACCACGCCCTGAAGGGCAGAATCGCGGACCACGCCCAGATCGAGGACCTCGTCCTCCAAGACCAGAAGGTGAAAATCGTGGACCGCGTCCAGAAGGACAAAATCGACCAGAAGGTGAAAATCGCGGGCCTCGTCCAGAAAGAGGGCCACGCCCTGATCGAGGACCTCGACCGCCGAGACCGGAAGGTGAAAACCGCGGACCTCGTCCGGAAGGACAAAATCGACCGGAGGGAAGTACACCAGCTTCCGATGGTGGAACGGCCACTCCTAAACCATTCAAGAAGAAAAAGAAGTTTAAACCAAGACCTCCGAGAGATGGTGCAGCGCCTACCCCTGAAGCTTAGTCTAGGATTCGTTTTCCTGTTAGAGCTGTTGTTTTTCGCCTGCAGTGATTCCAGTGTGGTTATTGATGAGTCTCATAATTTGGATAAATCCGGATGGGCACAAAAACAACCAATGCAATTTAACGTAAGAATTCCGGTTGATTCCGTAAGCTACGCCATGTATGTAGTGGTGCGCCAAAACAACGCATACCCATTTTATAATTTATATTTTAGTCCTAGCATCTTAGATGAAAGCGGCAAAACACTCCAAAGGGGGTTAGCTGAAGCAATTTTATATGACCCGAAAACGGGAAAGCCAAAAGGCGCCGGCTTTGGCGATATCTATGAGAAAAAATTCCTAGTGTATCCAGCTTTGAAATTTCCCAAAAAAGGAGCCTATAAAATCCAAATAGAACAATCGATGCGTGTGGATACACTAGAAGGAATGGTTTCTTTTGGACTGCTTTTAGAAAAAAACTAGCATGGCAAAAATAGACGATATCGATAAAAAAATCCTCTCGTTTCTACACGAAGATGCATTTCTATCTAATAAAGAGATGGCACAACGACTAGGAATGAGCGCCACCCCTATCCATGAACGAATTAAACGAATGGAAAAAGAAGGTGTGATAACGGGATACCGAGCGATGATTAACCCGGCGAAACTGGGCAAAACGTTAACGGTCTTTTGTGATATCTCTTTAAAAGAACATGCCGCAGCCTATTTGAACCAATTCGAAAAGGATGTAATGAACCTGGAGGAAGTTGCAGAATGTTATTGCGTCTCAGGCCAAAGCGATTTTTTACTTAAAATTGTGGTCACAGATATGGACGAATACCGCGAATTCATCTTGCACAAATTAGCAAGTATAAAAAATATTGGTAATGCACAAAGCCATTTCGTCATGAACGAAGTGGGAAATGAGCACTTTATGCCCTGGATTTCAAATTCTTTAACCAATTAAGCCTATAAGTTAGGGTAAACTTTTCCTTGGATTTGATTACCTTAGTATGAAAACCTATTACTATGAATAAAATTACGAAGACTATCTTGTCGGTATTGACCATTGCCTTGATCTTGGGTTTGGCGTTTTATCCGAAGATTAAAAAGACTTTTTTCGCTACTGAAACGAAAGAAAAAGGGAAAGAAAAAGGAGGCCCAGGGGGCAAAGGAGGTAAAACAGCCGTTATTGTCACCGTAGTAAAATCGACTCGTTTAGATGATATGATTAGCTCAACAGGTTCTATTTTACCTAATGAAGAAGTTGAAATTCGTTCTGAAATCGCGGGGCGTATCATTTTACTCAACATCAAAGAAGGGGATGTGGTGGCCAAAGGCACCGTTTTACTTCGCATCAACGACGACGATTTACAAGCGCGACTTAGAAAACTTGGTTTCAATAAGAAATTAGCAGAGGATAATGAGGCCCGCCAAAAAGTTCTTCTTCAAAAAGAAGCGATATCACAACGGGAGTATGATATTGCCGTGAACTCGGTCAATACCATTTCAGCGGACATCGAAGATCTAAAAGCCCAAATCTTAAAGACAACTTTACGTGCACCGTTTGCTGGCAGAATTGGATTCCGTTATGTAAGTACAGGAAGTTATATCTCCCCAAGCACTCAAATTGCGACGCTGACTAATACAAATCCGGCAAAAATTGAATTCTCTATCCCAGCTAAATATGCAACTCAAGTAAAAAATGGGGGAACCATTGAATTTATGACGGAGAACGAGGAGAAGACCTTTACGGGTCGTGTTTACGCCATCGATCCGAAAATCGACCCGCAGACAAGAACCTTGCAAATCCGTGCGCAAGCACCTAATCCTGGAAATCAATTAGTTCCAGGCGCCTTCGCGAAAGTGAATTTGATCTTAAAAACGAAAGGCTCAGCCATTTTAATACCAACCGAATCAGTGATTCCTGAGGCAAAAGGCAACAAAGTATTCGTCGTTAAAAATGGCAAATCTGTTTCCACGAAAGTGACATTAGGAACTCGCGGTGACAAGACGGTTGAAATATTAGATGGTTTAGCTATTGGAGATACCTTGATTACGAACGGTATCATTCAAGTGAAACCAGATGGTGACGTAGAAATCAAAGAAGTCGTAAATTAATCTAGCTATGGCATCTTTCTCAGAGATTAGTATAAAAAGACCCGTACTTTCGATTGTGATGTCCATCACGATCATTGTATTTGGCATCATCGGATATACCTACTTAGGTGTCCGCGAATATCCATCGGTGGATCCACCGGTAGTGAATGTCCAAACCTCCTACACTGGAGCAAATGCGGATATTATCGAATCCCAAATTACCGAACCTTTAGAGGAATCAATTAACGGTATCGCTGGTATTCGTACCCTTTCCAGCTCAAGCCGTGATGGACGTTCCAGTATCACCGTGGAATTTGATCTTTCGGTAAACATCGAAGATGCAGCGAATGATGTACGTGACCGGGTATCGCGCGCCATGGGACAATTACCTAAAGACGTAGATCCTCCTATCGTAGCGAAAGCAGATGCGGACGCTAGCCCGATTTACAACATTAACGTATTCTCATCTACGCGTAACTTGCTATCATTAAACGAATTAGCTACACGTAACATCAAGGAAAAGTTTCAAACGATTCCTGGCGTTAGCTCTGTCCAATTATGGGGAGAGCAGAAATATGCGATGCGTTTGCACATCGATCCAGAGCGCTTAGCTTCCTTCCGTTTGACTGCGCCTGATATTGTGAATGCTTTGGCAAAACAAAACATCGAATTGCCATCAGGTAGTATCGAAGGGGCAAATACGGAATTGACGGTGAGAACACAAGGTCGCATGACCACTGAAGAGGATTTCAATAATTTAATTATCAAAGAGGAAGGAGACCGTTCGGTAAAATTCTCTGACGTGGGTAGGGCCGAATTATCGCCGGAGAATAATAAGACCTTCTTTAAGCGTGATTTAAAGCCGATGATTTCCATCGCCGTTATTCCGCAACCCGGTTCAAACCAAATTCAAATCGTTGATGCCATCCACAAAAAAGTAGAGCAAATTCGCCTGACTTTGCCAGCTGACGTGGAAATGAAAGAAGGTTTCGATAACACGAAATATGTTCGAAAATCTATTGAAGAGGTAGAGGAAACCATCTTGACAGCGATTTTATTGGTGACTATCATTATCTTCTTGTTCCTTCGTGACTGGAGATCTACCATTATTCCATTGACTGCTATTCCAGTCAGTTTGATCGGGGTATTCTTCTTTATGTATTTAGCGGGCTTCTCTATCAACGTATTGACCTTATTAGGTATCGTACTTTCGATTGGACTCGTGGTGGATGATGCGATTGTGGTATTAGAAAATATTTATACCAAAATTGAAGAGGGTCTTAGCCCGTGGGAAGCCGCGGTCGAAGGGTCTAAAGAGATCTATTTTGCCGTCATTTCCACGACGGTTACCCTAGCTGCAGTATTCTTACCGGTGATTTTCTTACAAGGGATTACAGGGCGTTTGTTCCGCGAATTCGGAATTGTGGTAGCTGGTTCTGTGATTATTTCTGCCTTTGTTTCTCTGACCTTAACTCCGATGTTAAGCTCGCGTTTATTAAAAGGAAACCATTCAAAACCATGGTTCTATACCGTCACCGAACCCTTCTTTGTGGCTTTAACGAAAGGATATGAAGATTCGCTGGCTGCCTTTATTAAGATTCGCTGGATGGCTTGGGTGATTATGTTCTCCTTGTTTGGCATTATTTATGCCCTATTTAAATTCGAGGCGATTCCATCTGAATTAGCTCCTTTAGAGGATCGTGGTGGTCTACGTGTGAATGCGGTAGCTCCAGAAGGGGCAACCTTTGAATATATGTTGAACTATACGGATGAGATGGCCAAATTCTTAATGACAGCCATCCCTGCTAAGGAACGCTATGCGGTTTATTCGATTACTTCGCCTCCTTTTGGTAGTGGTGGATCGAATACCGGTACTATGCGTGTCATACTAGCGGACCCGGAAGGTCGCAGAACTCAGCAGCAAATTGCGGAAGAAATTCAGCCGAAGATCAAGAAATTTACGGGTGCGCGTGCTACTTTAATTCAAGAACCTACCCTTTCTACAGGTCAACGTGGTGGTGGTGGTCTACCGGTGGCTTTCGTTATTCAGGCATCGACTTTTGAAAGCTTGAAAAAGAATATCCCTTTATTTATGGCTAAAGTGCGTGAAAGCTCGAAGTTCGAAACAGCGGATGTGAATCTTCGTTTTACCAAGCCAGAATTACGTTTGGAAATCAACCGGGATAAAGCACAAAACTTGGGAATTTCTATTCAAGATGTGGCCACTACCCTACAATTAGGTTTATCTGGTAGACGTTTTGGTTACTTCGTAATGGATGGCAAACAATACCAAATCATTGGTCAAATCGACCGTCCGATGCGGAATGATGTCACCGATTTGAAATCCCTGTATGTGAAAAATAACCGAGGCGATTTGATCCAATTAGACAATTTAGTGAAGATTACAGAGCAAAGTACGCCTCCACAACTCTTCCGTTATAACCGCTATGTAGCTGCGACAGTTACGGCGCAAATGGCAAAAGGAGTCACCTTAGGGGAAGCCCTAAACGAGATGGATAAATTAGCGAAGG
The DNA here is from genome assembly GCA_044353355.1 of Aquirufa sp. GTDB lineage: Bacteria > Bacteroidota > Bacteroidia > Cytophagales > Spirosomataceae > Aquirufa. The sequence continues at coordinate 17,914 of JBILCC010000011.1, read as the reverse complement.
AGACGTTTGACGTATCCTTTTCTACAGCCTATGATGGCCAAAGTAAGGAATTCAAAGAGTCTAGCTCTTCGCTACTATTCGCCTTCGCTCTTGCGATTCTTTTGATCTATTTGATCCTTTCAGCTCAGTTTGAAAGTTTCATCGATCCATTCATCATCTTGTTTACCGTACCTTTAGCGGTGGCTGGAGCCTTATTGACGCTTTGGGATTTCAGCCAAACGCTCAACATCTTCTCCCAAATCGGTATCATCGTCCTCATCGGCCTAGTAACCAAAAATGGTATCTTGATCGTGGAGTTCGCTAACCAACGGAAGGAGACCGGTTCAGAAAAGACGAAAGCGGTTCAAGAGGCTGCAGTAGCCCGTTTCCGCCCGATCATCATGACCTCGCTTTGTACTATCTTAGGTATTTTACCAATTGCCTTAGCCTTAGGTTCTGGTTCTCAAAGTAGAGTTTCCATGGGTATAGCGGTAGTAGGTGGTATGTTATTCTCCACTACCTTGACTTTGTACATCATTCCAGCGATTTACAGTTACTTATCGAGCAACCGGAAACCAATACATGCCGAATAAAGAAATTTGGATGCAACGCGCCTTCGACCTAGCCTTGTTAGGCTCAGGACGCGTTGCACCTAATCCTTTAGTAGGCTGTGTGATCGTAAAAGACGATCGCATCATAGGTGAAGGTTATCACCAACAGTTTGGTGGGCCTCATGCTGAGGTAAATGCTGTTGCGAATGCAACCACATCTGTGAAAGGCGCAACGGCCTTTGTGACCTTAGAGCCTTGCTCGCATTTTGGCAAAACTCCCCCTTGTGCTGATTTATTAATTCAATCCGGCATTACCACCGTCTATATTGCGAACTTAGATCCTAATCCACTCGTCGCGGGTAAAGGTGTAGAGAAACTGGAGGCGGCGGGTATCACTTGCCATATCGGATTACTGTCAGAAAAAGGAGAATGGATCAACCGCCATTTCTTTACGTTTCACCGATTGAAAAGGCCTTACATTACTTTCAAGTACGCTGTAAGTTCCGATGGATTCATCTCTGGCTCCGAGGGCACTCCCGTTCAATTATCGAACGAATTATCCGCCATTCGCGTTCATCAAATGCGCGCAGAACACCAAGGAATTTTAGTGGGGGTCCAAACCATTATTAATGATAATCCTTCTCTGACAACGCGTTTGGTAGCCGGTTCAAATCCCTTACGAATCGTGTTAGATCCTTCCGACAGGATTTCAGTGAAATCTAATGTACTAACTGATGGAGGGGAAACTTTCGTTTTACGTTCATCAGCTGAAGTAGCAGCATTATCCCTTCAGTCTATCCTAGTAGAAGGAGGTGCGAAAACGATGGAAATGTTGTTAGCAGATGGACTGGTGGATGAGATTTGGAAAATCAGAAGTGTTAAGTCATTGAATGAAGGAATTCCTGAGCCGAAACTACCGGTAAAATGGCGAGCGATCGACTACCTGGGAGATAATACCTGGTTTAAAGCAGTCCTAAAACCTGCCCCAGCAAGTACATATTCAGACCCAAAATAATCGCGGTAATCACCCAGACGATTCCCTGAAGTAGGGTTGAATTCGCAAACTTGCCCATCTTTTGTTTATCCCCTGTAAATAGTACAAGCGGAATCACTGCGAAACTCAGCTGCATCGATAAGATGACTTGAGAGAATACCAACAGCTCCCCTATCTTAGATTCACCATAAATCCAGGTTATAAAGAAGGCCGGAATGATGGCAATTAAACGGGTAATCAATCGTCTTAACCACGGAGCTATTCGAAGATCTAGGAATCCTTCCATCACGATTTGACCCGCTAAAGTCCCAGTCAACGTAGCATTCTGACCCGATGCTAATAAAGCAACAGCAAACAAAATACTCGCTAATTGACTCCCTAAGACGGGATCTAATAACTGGTAGGCATCCCGGATATCCGCGACATGGGTCAAATTATTCCCATGGAAAGCGGCCGCAGCCAAAATCAAAATCCCCGCATTGATAAAAAAGGCTAAGCCTAATGAAATCGTAGAATCCCATGTCGCATATTTGATGGCTTTCTCTTTATCCTCGTCTGTATCCTTGATGGCACGGGTTTGGACTATACTCGAATGAAGGTATAAATTATGCGGCATCACCGTTGCCCCTAAAATACCAATGGCCACATACAGTTGACTCGGATTCATCACCACAGATGCTTGCGGAACTAAGCCTCCTACTATACCTGCGATGGATGGTTGAGAGATGAACAATTCGTAGGCAAAACAGAAAACGATGACAATCAAGAGGGATAATACGATAGATTCGATGACTTTGAATCCTTTGTTTTGGAAATATAATATCAAGAATACATCTAAAATCGTAATCACAATTCCCGCTAAAATAGGAATCCCGAACAATAGCTGAAGGGCTAACGCCGACCCGATCACTTCTGCTAAATCGCATGCGGCGATCGCAATCTCACAGACCACCCAAAGAAAAATAGCCACCGGTTTAGAAAAGGCATCCCCACAAGCCTGAGCTAAATCTCGCCCAGAGGCGACCCCTAACTTTAAGGCTAAGTGCTGTAATACGATCGCAAAAATGCTAGATATAAGGATAACGGATAATAAAGTATATCCAAAGGAGGCTCCACCTGCTAAATCCGTCGCCCAGTTACCCGGATCCATATATCCCACCGCGACTAAAAAGCCTGGTCCCATAAACGCGCGTAAATTCTGCCAAAATCCATTCCCAATAGGTACCGGAATTGTCCCAAACACTTCAGAGAGGGATTTCATTTTAGGACTAGAACGCCAAGGACTCGACATAATTTAAAATTTTGTACAATTTAAAAATAATTTTTAGATTAACCTAAAAATTTAATTTACTATCTTTACCGCATGGCCATTTCATTCACAGAAGAAAACTACTTAAAGGTTATCCACAGACTCTCAGAGGCTACTTCTGAGGACATTTCAACGAATGCAGTTGCCGAGTTGATGCAAACGAAAGCTGCATCGGTGACAGATATGTTGCGCAAGCTAGCCGATAAAGGTTGGGTGAATTACCAAAAATACCAAGGAGTTCGTTTAAGTGCAGAGGGCGAAAAAATTGCGTTGTCAATTGTGCGAAAGCACCGACTTTGGGAAGTCTTCTTAGTGGACAAAATGGGCTTTAATTGGGACGAAGTGCACGAAATTGCAGAACAACTCGAGCACATCGAATCGGACCAACTTGTAAACAAACTAGATGAATACCTTGGATTTCCTAAAACGGATCCACACGGCGATCCAATTCCAAACAAAGAGGGTGTTCTACCAGAATTAGCCTATTCTCATCTCTCAGATATCAAGGAAAGCAAAACGTGTAAACTGATGGGGGTGGCTCAGGATTCAGCCGTATTCCTTCAGTTATTAACTAAATTAAATCTGAATTTAGGGGCGAAATTAGCTATAAAAGAAATCAACGATTTTGATCGTTCTATCTTCGTCTCAATCAACGACGCAGCTCCCATCTTCATTAGTCATGAAGTGGCGAAAAATATCCTCGTTAAAATTCTAGCTTAATAAATCGAGTACCTCGTCTTCACTCAAAGCGCGTAGGATACTTTCGTCAGATGTCACTAACTCTGAAGCCAAATCCTTTTTACGTTGCTGTAACGCTAGAATCTTTTCCTCTACTGTTTCCTTCGAGATAAACTTGTAGGTGAATACGGTTTTCTTTTGACCAATACGGTGCGCACGGTCTATGGCCTGAGCCTCCGCTGCGGGATTCCACCACGGATCTAATAAGAAGACGTAATCTGCTGCAGTCAGGTTTAGACCTACCCCACCGGCTTTTAGGGAAATAAGGAAAACGGATTGTCCGTCCTCTTTTTGGAAACTTTCTACTTGACCCTTCCGATCCACCGTACTACCATCTAGGTACGCATAGGCAATTCCTCGCTCCTCTAGGGCTGCCTTGATCAAGTTCAAATGCTGCACAAATTGACTAAAGATTAATACTTTGTGGTGTTGTTCTAGCACTGTTTCCAGTTTCTCTAAAACTGCTTCCATTTTACCCGAATCTCCCGCATAGCCTTCCTCGCACAGCGATGGATGGTTCGCAAGCTGACGCAATTTCGTCAAACCTTGTAAGACAGAGAAACGCGATTTCTGCAATCCTTCGTCCTTGATCTGCTTCAATAAAACATCACGGTAGAACGATTTCGTCTTGTCATACAAGCGCTCTTGTTCCTCTGTCATTGAGCAGTAGGTGACCGATTCCATTTTTTCTGGTAAATCAGCGGCTACCTGACGCTTCTCCCGACGCAATAAATAAGGCTTAATCAAGAAATACAAACGCTTTTTCTTCTCCATATCTGCCTTTTTCTCGATAGGCAATTGGAAATGGTCTTTGAAATAACGTTGGGTTCCAAGCAAACCGGTGTTCACGAAATTCATCTGGGACCAAAGGTCCATCGTCGAATTCTCCAGAGGAGTTCCTGTCATGACCAGGCGGAATTTCGCATTCAATTTCTGAACGGCTTTGGTAATATTCGCCAAAGGATTCTTAATCGCCTGCGACTCATCTAAAATCACATACGAGAATGCTTGCTTTTCAAACCATTCGATATCTGAACGCACCATCCCGAACGAGCACAATAGTAAATCAATCTTGCCTATTTGTGCCTGTAATTTCTCTCTTTGTGGTCCACTATACACTAAAACGCGTAACTGCGGCGTAAATTTCTTCGCCTCCATCTCCCAGTTATACAACAGAGAAGTAGGCATCACGAGCAAAGTAGGCAAGGTCTCGCCTTGTTCCTTTAAGCTCTGTAATAAACAAAGAGTTTGCACCGTTTTACCTAGACCCATATCATCTGCTAAACAGGCACCTAAGCCTGCAGCCTGACGCGTACGCATCCAACGATAACCTTCTAATTGGTACGGTCGCAGGGTTCCTTTAAAGTTCTTAGGTACAGGATATTCTTTTGCCTCCAGCGCTAAATCGTTTACCGTTTTCGACCGCAAGGCTGTCTTCACTAAATCTTGATTCTCCCACTCCTGAACTAGTTGGTAATGTTGACGACGCAAGAATACGCCTTCTTCTCCCGGACGTGTCTCAGAGAAATAGAATAGATCTTGATAATCATGAAACCAATTGTCCGGAATCATCGCGATGGAACCATCCGGTAAATGGAATTCCTTCTTCTTTTGTAAGATCAATTGACGAATTTTCAAGAAGGGAATTTGGAATTCCCCAAACGAAATAACCGCTTGAATATCAAACCAATCAAGTTTTTCACCTATGCGAATCTTGATTTCTGGCTTTCCTAAGAAATAGCGAGGAGCTTGTCCGTCGCCCTTGAATTGAACAACAAAGCCTGCTTGATCCAGTGATTCTTTATTCGCAGTTAACCATTGAACTGCATCGCCACGTTGTAGAAAGGCTCTACCATCGTTCTCCATCTTTAACCCTAAGGTTTTCAGTTGTTGGAAAGCGCGTTTTTCCTTCACATGGGAACGCATAATTTTTTGAAAGGCGTAGCTATCTGCTTTCTTTTCAAAAAGTACATTCGCTTCTGAGGACAATCCATCCCATGGGAAGCGATTGTTTCCGTATTGGAAGGAAAGTACAAAGTTCCAGCGATCAGCTGCCTCTAAAGCGGCCTTCTTTTTTAAGGTTTCTTCCTCGTCTAATTTAGGGGCCGTTGGGCCATAAGAAAGTAAGAATTGAACCGGTTTTTCGGTATTCGTAATCTCGAATCCCTTCGCGTGAACGGGATAACGTGCGACCATTGCCTTCACGAATTTGCGGAAGTAATCTTCCTCCATGTTCTTAGGAATCGCAACGAATTTCTTATTCAAGAATGGGCGCAATTTTTTGCCCTCTAGTTCTGGATTGAAATGATACAATTTCTGGTTCATCAGCATCCAAGCTGGCTCATCGCATAACACGATCGCCTCTTTGTACTGGAACTCGAGTTTATTACCTAAGTATTTAAGCGTAGGGAAATAGTGTGTATTCTCTTCGTTACGCATAAAGTGAAACAAGACATCTACCGCCTCCGCTTCGATTTGAACGGCTTGACGCATCGGATTTCCATCATTTCCCATAATGAAAAGCGTCTTATCCGGACAAATTAATCCAAAAACTTGACCTCTCTTCTTCTCCACAACTGACATCACCGCCTCTTGAATCTCCTTTTCTCCTTTCTCTGCATCCCAAGTCTTCAAATAGAATTCCTCCATCGTCTTCCGCTTCGAGGTATTGAACTTTTCAAAAACCGCCACCGGCTTCATGCTCTCAATCAAGCCCACCGCCGTGCGATCGCGATCGTCTAAGGCGTGTTCAAATTCATGGAAGTTCCGGGAAGTAAGCGTTTGGTACTCCCAAGTCAACTGACTCTTCTCATTTAATTGCACCACAAATACTTCGAATAAATATCCAAGGCATTCGTGAGACAACAAAGAATAAACAACCTGAAAAGGTTTGTTAGGGGAGATTTTCATTATTTAAACACCCGATTTCTCGGATTACAAGAGTCAAACCTTTAAAATTAAGGTTTTTTTCTCAATTGCAAGCAAGCCCAGTTGTTTTTTGATGCTTGCGCGATAAAATTAAGTTGCTGCTTTTCAGCGGATTCCAGTAAAAGTGGAATGTCTTCTGTGTAGAAACCACTTAAGAAAAGTAAACCACCGGGCTTAATGCGCGCGGCGTAATCGGCCATTTCGGCAAGTAAGATATTGCGATTGATATTCGCTAAAAGAGCATCATATTGCGTGTCATCTTCGTCTACGATAGTCCCCAATCCAAAAGGAATTTCAGAACAGTCATTCAATCCTGCATTCTCCACCGAATTCTCCACTGACCATTCGTCAATATCGAATCCACGTACAAACCCTGCCCCTCGCTTCTTTGCAACAAAAGCCAACAAACCCGTACCTGTTCCCGCATCTAACACACTTTTGCCAGTCAAATCGACATCAAACAATGCTTTGGTCATCAGCGAGGTTGTTTCATGATGGCCAGTGCCAAATGACATTTTAGGATTAATCACCACCTCCATCTGAAATCCAGGTTCTGAGGGATGAAAACTAGCTCTAATCAGCACCAAGTCCTGAATGCGAATCGGATCATAATTACTTTCCCACACCTGGTTCCAGTTTTGCTTCTCGATGCGATTCGTCTCATAGGTATCTAAGCCATATCGAGACATAATTTCTGTCAGCGCCTGCTCTGAAAAGTCTACCTCCGGGCAATACGCAATCACCCCTGACTCCGAATCCTCAAAAATATCGAATTGAATTTCGCCTAGCTCAGCGACTAAAATATCAGACAGCTCAGGACTGGCTGTAACTTTCACTTGAATCGTAGACATAGAAATTAATTAGAGGGAGGCGTGTTTTTCTTTCCGAAAACAGAAATGCCGATATAGCGCTTCGGCTGCAATCTAAAATCAAGCAACAGCTTATCTAGATCTACTAGTGTTTTATTTAGGCCTAGGTACAGGCTATCGTTCTTAATCAATTTACCTGCAGTCCCTTCACCGCGCTCTAAACCCTGCACAATTTTCTTCAACGAAAGTACCGTCGCATCCACTTCTTTCAATGTTTTGCCTATCTTCAAGGCATTTAACGAGTCGGCTACCGTATTGAATTTCGTTAACAAGGGGCGCAATTGTTTCTCAGTCTCCATCAAATCTGCAGACAATATTTTCATATTTGCGGAAATTTGTGCCACATTTGCTCGGTTATCTGTAACGATTCCATTGACAGAACCATTGATATTAGAAACCGTCTCATTGGATGTCTTTAGTAAGGTATTTAGATAGGTTCCGGTGTGGTCAAATTTATCGGAGATTTGACGGAAGGATACCAAAAGCGAATCCGCATTCGCAATCACTGGTATGGCACGCTCTTTTAAAAGCGCTGTTACTCCTACCTCTGTTTCGCCTTTCAAGAAAGAATCTTCAGGTAAATTACCCTTACCCTCTAATCGCAAACGAATAATTTTACCTCCTAATAAGGCTCCATCTGAAAGCACAGCTACTGTTTTATCAGGAATGACAATATCCTGGCTAAATCGAAGGGTAACTAGAATTTTATTTGCCTTAGTAGGTTGAATCTCCACTTTCTTCACCTTCCCTACCTCAATTCCATTCACCATCACCTGGTTCGAAACCATCAATCCATCTACATTATCATATTCTACGTAATAGATACGCGCTGAGGAGAATACATCATTTCCCTTTAGAAAATTAAACCCGAAATAAAGGATTAAGAAGGCTAACAATGCCAAAAACCCTACTTTTAACTCATTGCTTTTGAACATCGTATCTATTTTTCGATTTCTTCTTTGTATGCTTTAAACGCGGTGGCAATGGCTGTTGCCACTTCGTTTTGTCCTTTTTCAGAAGCTAAATAATTTTCTTCCTCCGGGTTCGTTAAAAATCCCGTCTCTACTAATACACTGGGCATCGCCGTACGCCAAATTACTAAAAATCCAGCTTGTTTTACACCAAAACTCTTGCGATGATAGGTCTTCGAAAACTGCTCCTCCACCTTCGATGCAAATTTCACCGAACTGGCCATAAAGGCACTCTGGTAATTTGCCATCATAATATGGGCTAAAGGAGAATTGGGATCGAAACCATCGTAGGTCTTTTGGTAATCCTTCTCTTGCAAAATTACAGAGTTCTCTCGCTTGGCTACATTTAAGTTACCATCCGTTTTATGCAAACCCATCGTATAGGTTTCTGTTCCATAAGCATTTTTATTCACCGCGGCATTGCAATGTACTGAAATGAATAAATCCGCTTTATTGCGGTTTGCGATATTAGCCCGTTCATTTAATTCAATAAACGTATCTGTGTCCCGCGTATACACAATCTTCAACTCTGGATGGGCAGATTTAAGCTTTTTGCCTAATTCTTGAATGATTTTCAATGTTACAATCCCCTCGTGAGAGCCTTTAGGCCCAGAACAACCGGGATCTTTTCCTCCGTGACCGGCATCTAAACAAACGACTTTGATTCGATTCTTAATGTCTCCCTTCTGAAAACCACTAGGCGTCCAAGCAGTCAGCAATAAACCCAACGAAAAAAATAAACCGATAGATTTTATCTGATTAAACATTATTTTCTAATTGTTACACGTTGATAACAAGCAAAGATGTAATTTTGTAGGCTTGTATTTAATAAGTACAAATATAATTTTTAAATTCCATTTGGTAAAGAAATCCACATATTACCTTTTTATTACGCTGCTTGTCCTTTTTGCCTCTGTTTCAGAAGCGAAAGCACAACGGATAATCTCGACGGATACGTTACAAAAATCTATTCCTAAAGACACGGCCGCTAAATTAGAGACCACCGTTTTCTATTCTGCCGTGGACTCAACAATATTAGATGCGGACAAGCAAATCGTAAATCTATACGGAGGAGCCAAAGTAAAATATGGTGAAATCTCTCTAGAGGCGAATTATATACGCCTAGACTGGGCTAAGAATGAGGTTTATGCCATCGGAACGCAGGATACACTTACAAAAAAAATGATCGGGCTCCCCGTATTCTTACAAGGAAAAGATAAATACGATTCCGACGAGATTCGCTATAATTTCAAAACCAAACGGGCAATCATTAAAGGAATTGTCACACAACAAGGGGAGGGATTTGTACAAGGGAAAAATGTTAAAAAAGATGAAGAGGAGAACCTTTACATCCGAAATGCGATTTATACCACCTGTAATTTAACCCATCCACACTTTCACATTAAAGCGAATAAGATTAAAGTGGTGGGAAAGAAAGAGATTGTTTCCGGGCCATTTCATTTTGAACTGAATGATATTCCATTGCCCATCGGTTTACCTTTTGGCTTTTTCCCTTATTCCCAGCCAAAAGAGGCAGGAAAATCAGGTATTCTTATGCCTACCTATGGTGAGGAGCCAAGTGGTAGAGGTTTTTATTTACGAGATGGGGGCTATTACTGGGCTGCCAGCGAAAATATTGGCATCCGATTTACAGGTCAAATTTACTCTAAAGGTGGGTGGGGCCTAGGTGTTAATTCGCAATACAATAAACGGTATCGCTATACGGGTAGTTTTAATTTAGCCTTAAATCGCAATAGCAATGGCGAGGAATTTAATCCCTCAAAAAGAACTGATTTTTCCCTACAATGGGCCCACTCACCTCGAAGCTTAGGGAATTCTAGTTTTTCTGCCTCTGTGAATCTTGCCTCTAATTCTTATAACCAATACAATTCCTTTAATACGCAGCAATACCTATCAAATACAATCGGCTCATCCGTACAATATTCTAGGAATTTTGGCCAAACGGTTCGCACTAGCATCAACCTTCGAATCAACCAAAACACCAGTACACGCGTATTTGATGCAGGAACTGACTTTAATTTTGGACTAAACCAAATTCAGCCATTTAAAAAGAAAAACGCTATAGGAGATCGTTTTATCGATCAATTCCGAATTGGTTTAGACTTTTCTGGCGGTATTTCAATGACTAATCAAGTGGGCGACCCTTATACGCGTTACGAGTTCGATGTTTATCCACGTTCATCTAATTCGCTTAGGGGTACCATCCAAAAGCCATTTATTCCAACAGGCCAAGATGATGTGCCGGCAGGGGTAATTCCGGTAGATGCAAGCACGCTTCCGATTCTTTGGGAAAAAGCCCAAACAAAATTTAATTATAGTATACCCCTATCCTTGCCTAATTTGAAGTTAACTAAACATATCAATCTGACACCTGGAGTTGCCTGGTCTGGTAATATGTACACAAGATCATACAAATACACCTATGTGCCGGCGGATTCAACAGTCAGAATTGATACAGTAGGAGGTTTACCTAAATTCAACTCTCAAATTTCCTATTCAGCCAGTATGAACACCCGCTTGTTCGGAACTTTGCGTTTCAAAAAAGGCCGATTGGAAGCTGTTCGCCATACGGTCGTTCCATCCATCAGTTTCAATTACACTCCTGATTATTCAGAACCTGAATTTGGCTATTTCCAAGATGTTAGAATTAACAACCGAAAATTCATCAATTCAGAAGGAAAGGAACAAATTGGTGATATTAGGCGCATAAGCACATTTGATCCGCGTACTTTGAGTTATGGAGGGGCCTCAGGGTCCATTTCATTTGGTATTCAAAATACGTTAGAAGCTAAATTAAGGACCAAGTCAGATACCGCAAGCGTGCTCTCTGAAAAAGTACGAATCCTAGACAATTTCGGTTTAAGTGGGAGCTATAATTTTCTGGCAAAAGAATATGGCTTATCTAACATCGGATTTACTTTAGCTTCAAAGGTGAAAGAGTTTGACATCAATGTGAGTGGTAGCTTTGATCCTTATTTATATGTGGAGGATCCGTTATTTTTTGACATTGGGAGAAGGACTCCAGACCTAATGTTCAGCCAAGGGGCGGGTTTAGCACGATTGCAAGGATTCAATTTCTCACTCGGTCGCCGCTTCTCACCTACTAAGCCTAAACCGAAGGAAAATAAAAATGCCAGCGAGGCACAGATGAATCAGATTAACCGAAATCTAGACGACTTTATCGACTGGAATGTGCCTTGGAATTTCTCTTTCTCATATCAATTCAGCCTGAATAGGACTGGTTTAGCTACCCCGCAAAATATCAGCGGCCTCAGCTTCCAAGGTGACATAAGCCTTTCCGAAAAATGGAAAATATCCATGAGTTCTGGATTCGACTTTAAGTACAAGGGCTTGACCTACACGAATATGTCCGTGCACCGCGATCTACATTGCTGGGAAATGAACTTTAATTGGACACCTATCGCGAGCCCATTCTACGGACGTGCGAGTAACTATTCCTTTGACCTTCGCGTAAAATCTACGCTATTACAGGACCTAAAACTCTCTCGTAGACGCAGTTTCTATGACAAAGGTGGTTTCTAGTTTAACTTGGATTTAAAAGCTTTCAAGAATTTATCCATCTTAGGTTTGATAACGATTTGGCAGTAAGGCTCCGTCCCATTCTCATTGAAATAGTTCTGATGGTAATCTTCTGCGACATAAAATTCTGACGCTGGGGTAATCTCTGTTACAATGGGATTAGGAAAAACACGTTGATCATTTAGTTTTTTTCTCCACGACTCTGCCTCTTTTTGCTGTTCTGGTGTATGGAAAAATACCGCACTGCGGTATTGCGTACCCGTATCTGCCCCTTGTCTATTTAAAGTGGTAGGATCATGTGTCTGCCAAAAAATCTCCAACAAGGTCGCCACACTAACTTCATTCGGATCATAACTCAATTGACAAACCTCCGCATGGCCTGTAAGTCCTGAACAAACTTCACGATAGGTTGGATTCTTCATCTTGCCCCCCATATAACCAGATGTCACTAATTTCACCCCTTTAACGCGCTGAAAAACAGCCTCTACACACCAGAAGCAACCCGCTCCAAACGTAATTTTCTCTAATTTCTGATCCATCTTATTTGTTTGATTTTTTTGAGTTGTTCCACCTCGTTCTCCAGCACTTCCACAAGAAAAATGAAAAGCGCTCGTGATGATGCTCAACACAATTACTGTAATTTTTGAGATCTTTTTCATCTTATATTATTTTTTAGCACTAATTTCGCTTCCCAAATTACCCAATTTTCGTTCAATCTTGAAACAATCCTGGAAAGTCGCCTTTGAAGATCGCACCTTTGCGCTACAATTCGTAGCAGCACTCGCCGTGTTTCTAATTTTTCCTTTTAAAGCAGATGATTATTTCCAATGGATTCAATTGCGCGAAGGTATCCAGTGGAACGATCCACTACTTAACGTACTTCCTGCCCTAAATGTTTCCTATCCGATTTTTGGCATCATTTATTTGTCGGTTATCTACTTATTATATCGCTTATTACAAGATCCTAAAAGATTCCTTTGGTTCGCCTGGGCCTTCAATATTGAGACCGGATTCCGTTTTTTAAGTATCTATTTTGTGGCCTTAAATCCTCCCGCAGGCCTAGTAGATTTACATGATCCTTTGGCGGAGATTTTCATCTATGGTGAAAATATGGCCATCACGAAAGATTTATTCTTCTCGGGACATACAGCCACGATGGTTTTTGTGTGCTTCTTTTTGCCTACTACTAGAGAAAGAAGAATTGCAATCGGACTGAGTTTAGTCCTAGTAACCCTACTGCTTATACAACACGTGCATTACAGTTTAGATATAGCCGCTGCACCACTTTTTACTTTAGCAGCTATCTGGATTGTTAAAAAGGCAGGAATTATTTAAGCGATTTCTTATCAAGCGTCTCAAACACAGAATTGTTTGATTTGTACTCCGGAATTATCTCCTTGATTTTAGCAACAATGGAATTATTATTCCCACTTGATAATAAGTGATTTAAATCATTAGTCGCCACTTCCATGTAGGCATACGAAGGGGTATTTACCTCGGCTATCAAAATCTTAGGATGGTGGGTAGGTAATGTATTCTCATCGTTATTCAATAACTCCTCATACAACTTTTCTCCTGGACGCAAACCCGTATATCTGATTTCAATATCTTTATCTACTCTCAAACCACTCAAGGTAATCATCTTCTTAGCCAGGTCAATAATCTTCACAGATTCGCCCATATCAAATACAAATACTTCTCCGCCTTGTCCCATAGTCGCAGCTTCTAATACGAGCTCACATGCTTCAGGAATGGTCATAAAATACCGAGTAATCTCTGGATGTGTAACTGTTACCGGACCACCACGCTCAATTTGCTTCTTAAACAGGGGTATTACAGAACCATTAGATCCTAATACATTTCCAAACCGAGTAGCAATAAACTTCGTCTTAACACCTTCCAATTGATTCATCGATTGGGTATACATCTCCGCTAAACGCTTGGTAGCCCCCATCACATTGGTAGGATTCACCGCTTTATCCGTTGAAACCATCACGAACTTTTCTACACCTACTTCAGATGCCATTTCAGCTAAAATTCGTGTGCCTATCACATTGGTTTTAATCGCTTCATATGGATTATTTTCCATTAAAGGCACATGCTTATAAGCTGCTGCATGGAAAATTATATCAGGACGATGACTTTTGAAAATCTTAGCTATGCGTCGCGTGTCAGACACATCAGCCACATTAACAATTAGCTGAACATTCGTAGGAACTTTACCAGCTAATTCATACTCTAAATCATATAAAGCTGACTCAGCCTGATCCACTAATACAAGTTTAGAGGGGAAATAAGCGATAAGTTGACGTACGATTTCACTTCCAATGGATCCCGCCGCGCCGGTTACTAGGATAACTTTGCCTGAAATCTCCTCTCCTATCCGCTTGTTGTTCATTTGGATTACCTCACGCCCCAAAAGATCCTCAATCTTTACATTATGAATCTGATTCATGGCAAACTCCCCTTCCACCCATTTATCCACAGGAGGTAAGGCTTTGACTACTACGCCACGATCCAAGAAAATATCTGAAATTTTACGTTTCGATTTAGCGGACATATTATTGATGGCCATAATAACTTCTAATCCATCATTCGAGCCTACAAACTTATCTAACACCTCCGGCAAACTAAATACCTTTATACCTTCAATCGTTTTTCCAATCTTGGATTCATTATCATCAATAAAACCTAGAATTTTATAGTTAGTAGAACGATCCGTTTGGAACACATTCTTAGTCAACATCCCCGTATAGCCAGCTCCATAGATCAGTACTCCAATGGTAGGTTTGAATTGGTTAATAAATGACTCATAAAAACTCTTCACAAAAAAGCGAAGAATAACCATCCAGAATAGACAGATAAAAAAGTCAATAATTAATATGGAGGCTGATAAATTAAATACGTGTTCAAAGCCTAATGTATTTCTAATCACTCCGGAGACCAAAACTGCTCCCAATGATCCCGTAAATACGGCCTTTAAAATAAGTATGGCATCCTCAATACTCGTGTGCCGAATAATACCAGCATAGGATTGGAAAAATAAAAAGGCAAGCAAGCGCAACCCTAACACAAAGACTAATTGAGAAGCAAATACAGATAAATCAATTTCCGAAAGCTGGAAATTCATCCGCAATAAGGTAGCAATGGAGAATGAGAAAATGACAATCAGTGAATCAAAAACTAATACGAGCCATCTAGAGAGAAAGCGATTCGAATATTTCCGGATAAAGGAAGACTTCGTCATAATAGATTGTACTAAAACACGGGTAAACAGGTGAATTAATGTCAGACAAATTCCAACATGCGAAATTACCAATTAATTCGCTAAAACAAACGCAAACTTATTAAACGGCAAATTTTGTCGATCAACTGCCTACGAATTGCCAAATCCGGGGGCCGTTAATTGGACGATTGCATCCGATTTCATGACCATTACGCGTTCATCATTGATATTTGTCATGTAGCCAATTGCGGTAACATCCGCGATCTTTTCCACTTTAGGAAAATCTTCTTGAGAGACCGTAAATAGTAATTCATAATCCTCTCCTCCATTCAAGGCAGCCGTTAATGGACTCACATTAAATTCTGTTGCTGAGAGATACGTCTCATCATCGATTGGAATATTTTTTTCAAAAATGCGAGCGCCTAATCCCGATGCATTACATAAATGAATAATTTCAGAAGCTAATCCATCCGAACAATCGATCATCGAAGTGGGAATCACCCCTAATTCTCTTAATTCATGAATGATATCAAAGCGTGCCATCGGTTTAAGCTGACGTAAAACGACATAACTTTTGCCTTCTAATTCGGGTTGCATTTCTGGATTAGATAAAAACACTTGTTTTTCTCTTTCTAATGAGTGCAAACCCATTAAGGCAGCGCCAAGATCGCCTGAAACACAAAGTACATCATTTGCTTTTGCAGTTGCTCGCTTTACTAACTTATCCGCTTCTACCACTCCCGTTGCCGTCATGGACAAAATCAATCCTTGCGGACTAGAAGTCGTATCCCCTCCTACTACATCTACTTTATATTCTTCACACGCTAATCGAATCCCCTCGTATAAAGCATCTACAGATTCCACCGAAAAACGATTCGACAAACCTAATCCAATAATGATTTGCGTAGGAATCGCATTCATGGCAGCAATATCAGACAAAACCACCGAAACTGCCTTAAACCCCAAATGCTGCAATGGTGTATAGGCTAAGTCAAAATGGACTCCTTCAATTAATAATTCGGTCGTAGTCACCACCTTATTCCCTTTAGGATCTAAAACAGCCGTATCATCACCGATACCTAGTTCAGTCCAGTCTTGTTTTTCTGTCAATTGTAAGGCTAAATGATTAATTAATCCAAATTCGCCAATTTCTCCAATTTCAGTTCTCTTTTCCATATATAACACAAAAAGCCGCCACAAGGACGGCTTTCCATTTTTTAAATTGTATTAATTCACTAAAGCTAGTTTTACAATCGCACTACTTGCCTTCACATAGGCCGTTGTTTGTTGTAAGCTTAAGGTTGTCGCAGTAGGTGTTGCTAAAATTGAATAGGTTATTATTCCGCCTGTTCCTGTAGGAGCTCCTGCCGAGCTAGTAAGTCCATTAAGCGTTAAGCTTTTACCATCAGTAGAAACGGAATAGGTCCCTGTGAAAATTTTCCCATCAAATTCAGTTAATGTAACAGCACTTCCAGAGGAAAGATCTAGTTTAAACTGAGAATAACCCTGTACGACATTAGAAGTACTTGTTTTATCATATTTAGTGACCCCGTCCCATTGAGCGGAACTAGCTGTCCAAACCTTCTTAACTAACGTGGCCACATCAACCGTAGGGGTCGGTGGTACCGGTGTAGGTGCAGGATCTGAGCCTGCTCCACTGCATGCCATAACGGCTATGGCACAGATTAAGAAAATGAGATTTTTCATAGTGATCTATTTTAGTGTGTAAAATTAAAAATCTTTCTGAAAAAAAGGCGGGTTTGCCTCTTTTTATTTAGCTTCGTAAAAAATATGAAGACCTATACACGTGGACAATTAGCCCTTCGAAATGGGCAAGATAAACCTGAGATTTGGGTGGCTTTCCAGGGTCTCATTTACGACATGACCCATTCTAAATTATGGAAAAATGGTAAGCATTACGAGCATTGGGCTGGCCAAGATTTGACCCCTGAATTGGCTGATGCACCGCATTCTGAGAAAGTTTTTGAGAAATTCACCCCCATTGGAATCCTAGCTTAATTATGATATTAATTGTTGAAAGTGGCTCGACTAAAACAGCTTGGAGGCTAATAAAGGATCCGTTATCCCCTTATGAAAGCTTTAGCAGTTCGGGGATTAATCCTTACTACCAAACAACGGATGAAATTACTTCAGCGCAAGCGGCGGTATTAGGTAAATTTGCAGGCCTTCCCATCCAAGCTATCTATTATTATGGCACAGGAATTACGGGCGAGGCGCAATGCGAGGTCATTGCAGCCGCCTTTAGGCCCTATTTCCCTAGCACTTGTTCGCTTGAAATACAGAATGACCTTATCGCTGCTGCTAGATCTCTTTGCGGAAAAGAAGCAGGAATTGCCTGTATTTTAGGAACTGGGTCTAATTCCGGCTTTTGGGATGGCGGGCGGATTTCAGCCCAAATTCCACCATTGGGATTTTGGTTAGGAGATGAGGGGAGTGGGGGACATCTAGGCAAATTGTTACTCTTGAGTTATTTGCATGGCCAAATGCCTGTCGAAATTCGGGCAGTTTTTGAGAAACGATTTGGGGTATTGGATAGACTTACGGTTTTAGACAAGGCCTACAAACAAGCGTTTCCAAATCGCTGGTTTGCGAGTTTTTCTAAATTTTTGTTTGATCACCGCCGGGATGCCTATTGTTATGGTTTAATCGAACAATCTTTTGATGCCTTTATTTCCCTGTATTTAAAACGCTATTCGGAAGCACCGGTATTTCATTTTACCGGATCCGTGGCCTTTTACTATTCGGATATCTTAAAACAAGTAATGAA
>JBILCC010000216.1:0-2663 GCA_044353355.1 Aquirufa sp. | reverse complement strand
ATACGTCAGCGCGAACGGTTGCACTTAATGGCGCGTCGGTGATTTTGATGTCTACAATGGCTCGTTCGTTCGTGGGTAAGGCTTCGTATTCAGCAATGGATTCAGAAGCATAGCTTCCATCGGCAATGGCGCAGAAAGCATCAAGGAGTAGACAGGCGTTTAATTTACGCAGTGATCGTTTTTCTAGGTCCCATCCTGCCCCGCCTGATTCTAATAAAACCAAACCGTATCCGCGAGACGAGAAGGTGTCACCAAAGGCGCGGGACTCAAATTCATCTGTCCATTTGGCAATTTTACCGGGTATAATGTGTTGGATTTGGTGCAGCATTCGTTGGCAGATTTGGCCAGCACGTAAGCGAGATGGAGTCCAAGTTCCTGCGTCGTCCCCTGTGGTGGCTAGGAAGGCGATATGTGTTTGTTCTGGGTTATTGCCTACCGAATACAAGCGGTTTTGGTCGTGTAAATTGAAGGCGAATGCGGGCTTGATTTCGTCCGCCCAAGCCGATAAAAGGCGCGCCTCTATAGAGTTTTGTTTTGTCGCATCACGGTTCATATCGATACCCAAAGCCGTTTCGCGTTGCCATCTTTCTGCGCCATCTGCGTTCAGGCGCGGAATGATGCGCAAGGTAATATTCTGATGCAATTTTTGCTTGATCTCGGTACTTAGATGCGAGGATGTGGATAATAAACGAAAAATATCGGCCAAAGCCATCGTCGCAGTAGCCTCATCACCGTGCATTTGTGACCAAGCAATCACTTGGATGGGACCCTCGCCATAGCGAACTTCATGGATGGGTCTTCCCTCTTCGGTTTTACCTAGTTCGCGAACAGCAAAATGGGTGGACCATTCAGCGATTAATTCTTGCCATATAGCTGCTGAAAAACGGCGTTTTGTTAGTCGATTTTCGCGGAAGGAGTCGTAGTGTTCGAAGGTTTTTGTAAACATTAATGACATTTAGTATATCGGTTTAGGCAGATAGTCTGCCCAGGTTTGATTTATAAATATTCCTTTTTTTCCTGAACCGAACAAGACGATTAGGGTGATGATGAAATAGATGAACCAGGCGGATGAACCGAAAAGTTCCATGCCGAGGAAGGTAGCGGCGATGGGAGTTTTGGCAAGACCGCCATACAAACTGACGAAGCCGATGGCTGCCGATAACCCCAAAGGCAACGAGAGCCAAGATGCAAATCCGGATGCCGCATGTGAGCCAATTAAAAATAAGGGCGTCGCTTCTCCCCCTTTAAATCCGAGACCTAAACTTAGGTTAGTCGCGAGTAATTTCCACAGTGCGAAGTCTGGCGAGACCGACGTAAATGGGCGAAGCAAAAATTCCGATCCGAGTCCGATCGTTTCGTGAAACACTGGCGTGATTAGTATGCCGAACAAAACGGAGCCCGCGAGAATCCCTTTTAGCGGACCTTGTACGGGTGATTTCTCGAACGCAGAAATTATAATCGATTCTGAGCGCTTATATGCAAGGGCAATTAGGGCTAAAAATAGGCCTAGGAGGGCCAATTTCGCATAAAACTCCCCTGAAAATGAGGGTAAAAAAATAGTAGGGTAAGAAAGATGTTTTGTGCCGTACACGTGGAGACTCACATAATTCGCGAAAAAGGCGGCTAAAAGACAGGCTGGGATGTGGCGAAAATTAATTTTCCCTACCACTCCTACTTCAAGCGCGAAGAAGGCTCCGGCTAACGGTGTCCCAAAAATGGAGGCGAAGCCAGCGGCCATGCCGGCTTTGGAAAAAAGGTCTTTGGAGAAATCCGTTGATTCAGGAATTTTTTCTCCGAGTATTCGACCCATAGCTACCGCGACTCCTTCTCTTCCGACTGAGGCTCCGGCTAGGTGGCTGAGCCAAGTTGAAGGGATAATGAGGTAGGCTGGGACTTTGAAACTTTGGAACACTAAACCGACAAGTGGCAAGGCATATAAATAGGATCCGTTGTGTTGAATCCAGACTAGGCCGGCTAAAAATAGCGAAGAAAGGCTCCCTGTGGCAAAGGAGAGTGCGACCAATAGGCCTAGATTCAATAGAAATGCCTTAATTCGAGCCAAAACAACAATAATTTTGTTTCAAAGGTAAGAATTATATTTTCCCTACCTTTGCAAATCTACTACAATGCCGAATCCAATGGATGAATTTTTAAGTTTGGGATTAAATCCACAGTTACAACGCGCGTGTACCGCGGTGGGTTATACAAAACCAACTCCCATTCAGGAGAAGGCGATTCCGTTGTTATTGCAAGGGCATGATTTGCTGGGAATTGCGCAGACGGGGACCGGAAAGACGGCTGCTTATGCCTTGCCTATCTTGATGCGCTGCAAATATGCGCAGGGAAAGAATCCGCGGGCCTTGATTTTAGCGCCTACCCGCGAGTTGGTGATGCAGATTCACACTGTGATGATCGGCTTAGCGCAGTTTACGGACTTGCGTATTTTAGCCTTATACGGAGGATTAGGGCCAAAACCTCAGATTCAAGCCCTCGAGGAAGGCATCGACATCCTGGTTTCTACACCAGGTCGATTCCTCGAATTGTACCGCAAGGACGTGATCGTGGTGAAGGAATTGAAATTCTTGATTTTAGACGAAGCAGATAAGATGATGGATATGGGCTTTATGCCGCAGATTCGTCAGATTTTGGAGAAGATACCCTAC
>JBILCC010000215.1:0-2676 GCA_044353355.1 Aquirufa sp. | reverse complement strand
TGTTTCAGGTCATTTAATTAAATTTCGGAATGAAATTATACCTCGTACCTACTCCCATTGGGAATTTAGAAGATATCACGTTGCGTGCCATTCGGGTGCTGGGAGAGGTAGACGGGATTTTAGCGGAGGATACACGCAATTCAGGTCAGTTATTAAAGCATTTAAATATTTCCAAACCTTTGTATTCCCATCACGCCCATAATGAGCACACGGGTGTACCGGGGGTGATTAAGATGCTGAAAGAAGGTAAATCGTTAGCGCTAATCTCTGATGCGGGTACGCCTGGTATTTCTGATCCAGGGTATCTTTTAGTGAAGGCTTGTGTAGATAATGGGATCGAAGTAGAATCTCTTCCAGGAGCTACAGCCTTCGTTCCAGCCTTAGTTAATTCTGGTTTTCCGACGGATCGTTTCGTTTATGAGGGTTTTTTGCCGCATAAAAAAGGGCGTCAAACTCGCTGGAAAGCATTAGCAGAGGAAGAAAGAACGATTGTTTTATATGAATCGCCACATCGCTTAGTGAAAGCGTTGGAGCAAATTATTGAATTTATCTCGACAGATCGATTAGTGATGGTGGGACGTGAAATAAGTAAACTGCACGAACAAATGGTTCGTGGCACGGCTACGGAAGTTTTAGCGTATTTTGTTGCTCACCCGGATAAAGTGCGAGGTGAAATAGTGATTGTAATTGCTGGAAAATAGATGAAAAAGATCTTTTTATTTTTGTTGATTTCGTTAGCTGCAAAGGCGCAATTGAGCTCAAAAGCTGAAGTGGTTTTAGTGACAGTTGCCCCGGGTAAAGAATTGCATTCCGCTTTTGGCCATACTATACTTTGGATAAATGATTCCTCGAATGGTATTGATCGCGCCTATAGTTATGGGACTTTTGATTTTAGAACGGAGAATTTCTATCTGAAATTTTTGATGGGTACCTTACCCTATACGATCTCTGTCCATTCTATGCGAGATGAGTTTGAATACAATGCGCAGTACGAGAAACGAGGGATGATTGCCCAAAAATTGCAACTCGATTCTCTTCAAAAAAATGCCATTTTTCAAGCCTTAGAAAACAACTTATTGCCAGAAAATAGAGAATATGCCTACAAATTCTTCTATGATAATTGCTCCACACGTATTCGGGATATGATCGAGCGTAATGCTCCGGGTAAATATGCTTGGAAGCAGGCGCCTAATCTCGAAGGTAAATCCTATCGCGATTGGATGAATAATTACCTGGTTCCTAATTCCTGGGTGACCTTGGGTATGAATTTAGCCTTAGGAGTTCCTTCAAACGTGAAGGCATCAGCCTCTCAATCATGTTACTTGCCTGATAATTTAGCGTCTGCTACGAATCTTGCCAAAGGTTTGTCCGCTAATCCGGTGACTTTATTCGAAGAGAAAGCCTCTGCAGTATCACCTTTTGATTTTACAGGACCCTATGTGATTTTAAGTCTTTTGTCACTGCTTGTGGGATTCTTTACTTACAAAGGGAAATTTCCTTATGCAGCCGATGCGGCTCTTTTCTCCGTGATAGGAGTGTTAGCCTGGTTTATTTTCTTTTTAGGTACTGCCACAAATCATGAAGTAATGGCTTATAATCCAGCTTCGCTTATGTTATTTCCATTGAATTTTCCTTTGGTGTTTTGGTTTGCAAAGAACCCATTGAAATGGAAAAAGTACTTACAGATTATCAGCGTTTTGTGTTTAATCGGTCTCATTTGGTCAGGAATGCAATTTACACCTATGGTTTTAATTGGTTTACCTATTTTTATCCGAGTTTGCTATTTATCCTTCATTAAAAAATAATGCGTTACCTCTTATTTTTCCTCTCCTTTTGCAGTTTTTCTCAAGAGGTATTCAAACCTTTAGAACCTCGGAAGGAATTTCAGCCGTTGAAAATTGAGCGCTCTCTAAAAGCGGATGGTTATCTGGATGAATTAGAATGGTCGAATGCACCATCGGTGAATTTAGATTTTCAAGTAGAGCCATTTCAGGGTCAAAAAGCTTCATTCAATTCAACAGTTAAGCTGCTTTATAATCAGCAATTTCTATATGTGGCGGCTATCTTAAAAGATAGCTTGGGTAAAAATAGCTACCGCGCTCCTAATTTGATGAGGGATTATATGTTCGTTGAAAATGATCTTTTCGGAATTGCGATTGATGGATTTAATGACAAACGCAATGCGATTGTTTTGCAATCTAATGCCTATGGTGCTCAAAGGGATTTGCTAGCCTTTGATGACCGCCAATTTGATATTGACTGGGATGGATTGTACCGGGTTAGAACACATCGGTCAGATTCCTCCTGGGTAGCTGAGTTTGCGATACCTTGGCAAACTTTACGCTATCCTAAAACAGAAGAAAACAAATCCCAAGATTGGGGGATTAATTTTTTTAGGGTGCGTCGATCGAGTAATGAATTGACGGTTTGGTCACCTCATCCGCGTTCTATGAGTCCATTGCGAATGGATTATGCCGGAAAATTAACGGGGATTATTCCGCCACCGCCTACTTCTACGAATATTCGCTTTATTCCCTATTTATTGCATGTTTCCAATAAGTCGGAGGGAACAGAAATAGGAAATGCTCAAGCTTCAGAATTTAAGGCAGGGGGTGAAATTAAGTGGGCGATAAGTCCTACTTCCATAATGGATTTAACTTTTAATACGGATTTCGC
>JBILCC010000214.1:0-2686 GCA_044353355.1 Aquirufa sp. | reverse complement strand
TTATACAACAAGGAGATGTATAAAGGGATCACGGGAATCGCTGAACTGGCTTGAGTTACGAGTGCTTTGTTCACTGAAACGAAAGCTTTGCCTCCTATTTTGGCCAAATCATCCGTAATCTTAAACGCCGTCGCCTCTAAGTGATCTTTCGCCATTCCAATCGTTCCTTTGCGGTAAACTGGCTCCGTTACTTTAGGTCCAATGTAGGAATACGCAACGGTCATCGCGCCATCCGCTAAAACGCCCGCGTTCAACAAGGCGTCCATCCACATCGCCCAATCTTCGCCACCCATTACTTCCACCGTGTTCGCGATATCTTCATCACTGCAAGGTGTAATCGTCACATCTGAAACAATCCCCGTGTGGAAATCAACCGTTTTGTCTGAAAATGTATCGCCGATAGGCTTCAAAACCGAACGGTGCAATACACCTGTTACTGGGTGTTGACGAACAGGAGAAGCTAAGCTGTAGATCACTAAATCTACTTGGCCTAAATCAGTCTTGATTAAATCGATTGTTTGCTCTTTTACCTCGTTAGAGAAAGCGTCGCCATTAATGCTTTTTGCATAAAGACCCGCTTTGCCTGCCGCTGCTTCGAATGCTAGGCTATTATAATATCCTGGAGAGGCTGTTTTGCCTTCTGCAGGTGCTTTTTCAAAGAAAACGCCAATCGTCGCGGCATCCGATCCGAATGCACTCGTGATGCGAGAGGCTAAACCAAAACCCGTCGAGGCTCCGATGACAAGCACTTTTTTAGGGCCATCGATGGCTCCCTTTGACTTCACATAGTCAATTTGATTTAATACGTTTTTTTCGCAACCTTTCGGGTGTGATGTCAAACAGATAAACCCTCTCATTCTAGGTTCAATAATCATAGTGCTTGTATTTTGTTTGTGCAAATATAGTCAAAGGACCTAATTTTCCATAGTAATGAAGAAAAGGTCGCGCCTTTTGATAGATTTGCACATATATTTAGAAAAAAATGAAATATATCACCGTACAGACAACGATAAACGCGCCCATCGCGCAAGTTTGGGAGAAATGGACAACACCAGAATACATCCAAAACTGGAACTTTGCTTCACCCGATTGGTATTGCCCCTCAGCGAAAACGGACCTACAAGTGGGCGGGGAATTTCACTACGAAATGGCGGCGAGAGACGGGTCGATGAGCTTTGATTTTTGGGGAACTTTTCAAAAAATTGAGGAGCAAAAAACGCTCGATATTCTAATCGGCGACGGCCGTAAAATGAAAGTTACTTTCGCATCCACCGAAATGGGCACGAAAGTAACTGAACAATTTGAGCCGGAAAATCAAAACCCAGAGGACATGCAACAAGCCGGCTGGCAGATGATTTTAGATAACTTTAAAAACTACGCAGAAAACCGCTAACCATGAACCGCTCGCTTGTAAGCTACACTGGATTCATTGCTATAACTATTCTAGGGATCTTCATCGGCCATCAAACATCCTTTGAGATGGCCACCCCGCGAATCTGGACCTATGAAAATGTGCTCTTCATGTGCATTGGGATTGCTTTCCTATTTCTTATTCCCAAAGCTGGCATCCCTGAATTTTGGGAAAGCCAAATTTCGGTAAAAAATAAAGTTTGGATGCCAATGATTATTGGCTTGGGATTTGGATTTGTAGACTTACTCTTGATAGAATATGGGCTAGATCATCCACCGCACAAAGTACTCCCTCCCTACACGCAACCATTTCCCTACTCGCTGTTTTTGTTCTTTTCAGGCGCTTTTGAAATTGAGGTTTTCTACCGCCTAATTCCGATAACATTAGTCTTATTTATTGCCAGGCACTTTGCAAATGAAAAAGCGATTCCACCAATATTTTGGGGAATCGCCTTACTTACTTCAATACGTGAGCCTCTTGAACAGTTCCCAAGTGGCCCCGTTTGGTTTATCATATATGCGCTCCTTTCAGGATTTGCCATGAATTTAATACAGGCAATTTACTTGAAAAAGAGTGGCTTCATTTCTTCGCTGCTCATTCGATTAAGCCACTACCTTATTTGGCATATTCTGAATGGGGTAATGATCGAATTTTTTCTCCTAAAAACTACTTCCTAGGATTTAAAATCAAACTTACACGCTCTAAGCAATCATCCAAGTGGTAGCGCACCTCTTTGTCAGTGACCTTCACCTTCGCCAAAGCTAAACTAGCTTGAAGTGCCTTCAATTCGCCACGCACAATTGAGCGCACATCAGATTGTGCTACTGGATAACTTTCGCGCGCACCAAAAGGGCTAGCTGGCGCGGGCGCCTGATCCATCATTAACGCTTTCATGCGTTCAATGTAGGCCTTTTGTAAATTACGGCGGTAGTGATCGATGTTTTTACCGCTTGATAACTCACTCCAAATGCCTCCGCGTACATCTTGGAAAAGATCGATTGTCTTGTAATGATTCGGAGTAGTTAAACCTGAATTATCCAAACGCGCAAAAGTCTCTAAACTTAACATGCGGTTCAATGGACTCACTTGAAGGCTTCTCATTCGATCAATATAACCCGCCATATTGTGCGTTACCACCTCTCTGTTTATCAACCAATCCACATTCGTAAATACATTCGCGATTAACCAATTGACAGCCGCTTGTTGGCTTGCTTTTGGTACCGGATTATAGGTAGAAATCTGTTGATTTGGTTTAGCATATTGCTCATATACACC
>JBILCC010000213.1:0-2687 GCA_044353355.1 Aquirufa sp. | reverse complement strand
CGGTGCCGTTCAAGGGCCCAAGCCCATCGTCCGCAATAATCGCCCAGGAAAGAATGCAAAATTCCGTCCCGGCGCAGCATCCAATAAAAAGAAACGTTAGTTTTGTGATTATGAAGAGAGTTCTGTTATTGTGTTTGATTTCGTTTGCTAGCATCACTGCATTCTCGCAAACAAAGAAGGAAGCGGCGGCGGCGCCGAAGGCGCCGGCTACTCCGGTTACAAAAACTCCGGTTCGCGCAGCAAAATATGAAGTTTTGTATGGTTCTAAACCGCTATCGAAAGCCGATCAAAAAGAGTTAAATGAATTTGTGGCGAGCTGTGATGCTTCCTTTCCCTCAAGAGCTGAAGCCGTGACGTTTTTTGCGGAGCGCGCTTGGGAATATGTGGCGTCAGCGCGTTTAGACACAGCAGCCCACCGCTTTAATTTGATCAGCGCACTGGACGCGAATAGCGTCGATGCTTTTTGGGGACTAGGGGTTATTTCCTACCAAAGAGGAGACAACGATCTCGCTATTCGCTTGTTAAACAAGGGATTAGAGTTAGATTCTACCCAGTCGATGATGCGCGTGGATTACGCTATTGTGAAGTTAAGCTGTTATGAGAAGGGATTGGATTGTGGAACATTGGATGAGGTGGATGCGGAGTTAAAACATGCGCTTCAGCAGGACCCCAACAACGCGAATGCATTAATGAAGCGCTGTCAGGTGGCGTATTACAAAGAAAATTATGAGTTAGCGTGGAAGTATTTTCACGAAGCTCGAGTGGTAGATATTTTGCAGTTGGACGTGAATTTTGGGGCGCTTTTAGTTGCCAAAATGCCCGACCCCCTAGGTATATTTAAATAGCGTAACGATGGGTATTCGTTCCTTTTTTGCCAAACCGCTAGCGGCCCGTGTCGTTAAAAAGTACCGCTTAAGCCAGCAGCAGGCCTTTGAGCGCCAAGACTTTTGGCTGAAGCAAATGGTGGCGAAAGCAGAGAAAACCCTTTTTGGACGCGGTCACTCGTTCTCCAAAATCAAGAACTACCTCGACTATCGCTCTAACGTACCCATCTTCGAATACGAAGACATTAAACCTTATATAGACGAAGTGGTGGCGGGCAAGGAAGACATTCTTTGGCCGGGAAAACCAGCCTATTTTGCCAAAACTTCTGGCACCACTTCTGGCGTCAAATACATTCCCATCTCATCTGATTCGATGCCATTTCACATTACTGCCGCGCGAGATGCCTTGTTGCATTATGTGTTTTACAGTGGAA
This sequence comes from Aquirufa sp., assembly GCA_044353355.1. Lineage (GTDB taxonomy): Bacteria > Bacteroidota > Bacteroidia > Cytophagales > Spirosomataceae > Aquirufa. The sequence continues at coordinate 1,429 of JBILCC010000213.1, read as the reverse complement.
ATGCCTCGTTTTTAGACCGTAAATTAATCTTTCTAAGCGGTTCTCCTGAGATGACCGAGACGAATGGAGTGCCCACGGGCCGCCTTTCTGGGATCGTGAACCACCATGTGCCGGGCTATCTGCGCGGAAATCAGATGCCGTCTTACAAGACGAATTGCATCGAAGATTGGGAGCAAAAGCTCGAGGCGATTGTACAAGAAACCATTTCAAAGCGGATGGGATTGATTTCCGGGATTCCGCCTTGGGTGCAGATGTATTTTGATCGGTTAGAGGAGTTATCTGGCCAAAAAATAGGTGACCTCTTCCCCGATTTCCAGGTCTTCGTAACCGGCGGTGTGAACTTCGAGCCTTACCGCGAGAAACTACTGGCCTCGATAGGCCGAGAAATTGACGTGGTGGAGACATATCCTGCTTCGGAGGGGTTCATTGCGTTTGACGACTCTTCGGGCGAACCAGGGCTATTATTGAACGTGGACGGCGGGATTTTCTTTGAGTTTGTTCCTACGGACACCTATTTCGGCGCTAACCCAGTCCGCTTAAGCCTCACAGAGGTCTCATTAGACGTTAATTACGCGCTATTGTTAACGACGAATGCCGGCCTTTGGTCCTATTCCATCGGCGATACCGTGAAGTTTGTTTCTTTGAATCCTTACCGGATTGTAGTGACGGGGCGAATTAAGCACTTTATTTCGGCTTTTGGCGAGCATGTGATTGCAGAAGAGGTCGAGAAAGCGCTGGCTGCAGGCCTAGCTGCGTGTCCAGAAGCACGTGTTGTAGAGTTTACTGTAGCACCACAGGTTTCTCCAGCGTCTGGTTTGCCCTATCATGAGTGGTTAGTGGAGTTTTCGTCACCTCCTGAGTCTTTGGAGGCTTTTCAAGCGGCAGTAGATGCCTCGATGTGCGCCCAAAATATCTATTACCGCGACCTAATCACCGGGTCTATCTTGCAACCTTTAGTTCTTACCTCATTACCATCAGGCGCATTTATCTCATACATGAAGTCTCAGGGTAAATTAGGGGGCCAAAACAAAGTTCCCCGCCTCTCGAATGATCGGGCGCTAGCGGAGGGCGTCCTGCGGACTTAGTCGGCGCTTTGCGCCCTGGTTACAACTTTGTCGTTAAGTCATCCTGTGGATTTAGTTACGACTTTGTTGCTTAGTCATCGCTTCGCGATTTAGTTAGATATGTTGTTTGCGGGTCGTATGAGCAATAACGAGTGAAATAAACGTCGAGATATGAAGAGGACTTTTCAGGTATTGACAGAATGTGTCAATATTCGAAAACGAATTTAGTTCTTCGAAAGAATTTATAAACGAGATCTTTTTGGCCATAAAAAAAGCCTGAATATCAGGCTTTTTCAATTCGAATATTAATTAGGCGCTTAGCCTACAATTACATCTTTTTTCATTTTGTGTTTGTTTAAAACTGG
>JBILCC010000010.1:0-26683 GCA_044353355.1 Aquirufa sp. | reverse complement strand
TTTTCTGCGATCAATTTTGCCACCAAGTCAGAATAAATCTCCTTCGTCTTGCGATCACGAATGGCAAACGCCTTATGTAATTGGTTCAAAGAATACGAACGGTAGTCGTTCAATTCAAAAAACTCCAATATTTCAGCTTTCAAGCCGCTCAAAAATTTCAGTTCCTTAGGGGAAGGCATGGTATTTCAATTCAAATTATCCTGCAAGGTACACATTATTGATTTCTTAATTCCTAATTCGGCATTCTATTGCTACCTTTGAGCTTGTTTTTGAGCCTTTTCAGATGAACCGTTCCCGCATTGCCCTCTTTTTACTGCTCGTATTCGCACTGACTGGTGCTTACTTTATGTGGAAGCCTGCTGCAGAGGTTCCTGTGGCGGAAGTCAACCTCGTGGAAACACCTGATTTTAAGGCGGATTCAGCTTATCAATTTATTGCGCAACAAGTGGCTTTTGGCCCGCGTGTTCCTGGATCTGAGGCGAGTAAAAATACGCTACAGTTTTTAGTTGCCAAATTGAAATCCTACGGCTGGACCGTGACGGAGCAGCCTTTTACGGCTTTCCGCTACGACGGCAAGAAATTAGAAGGCACGAATATCATCGCGCAATTTCAACCTGCAGTTGCAAAGCGAATTTTGTTAGCTGCCCACTGGGATGCACGCAGTATTGCGGACAAAGATTCAGTACGTAAAAACGAGCCCATCGATGCAGCAAATGATGGCGCAAGCGGTGTGGGCGTTTTGTTAGAAGTCGCACGCAACTTGAATGAAGCTAAGAATAAGCCTGCGGTAGGTGTCGATATCGTCCTTTTTGACTTGGAAGATCATGGTGAACCGGACGATTATACAGGAGAACACAAACCAAATAGCTGGGCTTTAGGCTCACAACATTGGGCTGCGAATTTAGTCCCGGCTAACTACAAAGCTTATTATGGCATCTTGTTAGATATGGTGGGTGGAAAAGGCGCGATGTTCCCGCATGAGGGGACTTCGATGCAATATGCCCCGGGCATTGTTCGCTCAGTTTGGGCGACGGCGGCGGATTTAGGATACAGCAATCTGTTCGTAGACCAGGATGCCTTCGGGATTTCAGATGACCATACGGCGGTAAATGAGATTGCCAAAATCCAAATGATTGATATAATTGATTTAAGAGCGTCGAATGGCGGTTTCGAGTTTGGAAACTTCCACCACACGCATGCAGATAATTTAGCTAACATCGACAAATCGACCCTGAAAGCGGTCGGCCAAACACTTTTACAGGTTCTATACCGAGAATAATCCATGGAAGAAACAAACTTACAACAGGTTCATTTAAATGACCTTCACGTATCGCTAGGTGCTAAAATGGTGCCCTTTGCTGGCTTTAACATGCCCGTATTGTACACGAACTTAATTGAAGAGCACCTAGCTGTGCGTAATTCAGTAGGTGTTTTCGACGTGAGTCACATGGGTGAATTCTTCTTGAAAGGAGACCGCGTTTTGGACTTTATCCAATACGTGACTTCGAACGACGCATCTAAATTAGTGGACGGAAAAGTGCAGTATAGTTGTTTGCCAAACAACGAGGGTGGTATCGTCGATGACTTATTAGTCTACCGTGTGAACGCGACAGAATACATCTTGGTCGTGAACGCATCTAACATTGAGAAAGATTGGAACTGGATTTCCTCACACAATACCTTCGGAGTGGAGATGGTAAATCGCAGCGACGAATATAGTTTATTAGCAGTGCAGGGGCCGAAGGCGATTTTGGCACTACAAAAATTAACGTCTGTTACCTTAGCGGACATGCCGTATTACACCTTCAAAATAGGTGAAATGGCTGGTTTCTCTGACATCATCATCTCGAATACGGGGTATACGGGTGCGGGCGGATTCGAGATTTATGTAAAGAACGAAAATGCCTTAGCGATGTGGAACGCGATCTTCGAGGCAGGTGCAGAATTCGGAATTCTACCGGTAGGACTAGGTGCACGCGACACGCTGCGTACCGAAAAAGGCTATTGCTTATACGGACACGACATCGATGACACGACGTCTCCTATCGAGGCTGGTTTAGGCTGGATCACGTCATTCAATAAAGATTTTATCATGAAAGACCACCACGCCGCAATCAAGGCGAATGGTCCTTCGAAAAAATTAGTAGGCTTCGAAATGATTGAGCGCGGTATTCCTCGCCAACATTACCCGATTTTGAACGCTGCAGGCGAGACGATCGGTGAAGTAACTTCGGGCACACAATCTCCATCCCTTTCAAAAGGAATCGGCATGGGTTATGTAAGCACGAAACACACGGGATCTGAAATCTTTATCTCGATCCGTGATAAAGCCATCAAAGCCGAAATCGTCAAATTACCGTTCTTATAAAATGAAGAAAATCGACGTCTGTTTATCGCCGGACTTGATCCATTTATATGATTTATCAGCCGTAGCGGTGGTTGTGGTGGATATTTTCCGCGCGACGTCCTGCATGGTGACTGCTTTTGCGAGTGGTGCTTCAGAGATTGTTCCCGTGGAAGAGGTCGAACTGTGCCAGCAATATGGTGCTAAAGGGTATTTGACGGCGGCGGAACGCAACGGGATTACCCCAGCGGGATTCGATTTCGATAATTCCCCTTTTTCATATCAAGTAGAGAAGGTGAAAGGGGCCAAAATTTGCGTCACCACCACGAACGGTACAGTCGCTATACGTCGATCTAGCAGCGCACCTGCTGTTTATGTAGGGGCTTTCTTGAATATTTCCCGAGTGGCGGACGCTTTAAAAGCCTGGAACGGAAACGCCTTAGTAGTTTGTGCCGGCTGGAAAGGGAAACCAAATTTAGAAGATACCTTGTTTGCGGGTGCTTTAATTGATGCCTTAACAGGTGAATACGAAGTGGCGGATGATGCCGCTTTGATGGCCTGGAAACAATACAATGTAGCCTCAAATGACTTGCTAACAGCGGTGAAGAATTCATCCCATGTAAATCGCTTGTTAGGTTTAGGTATCGAAAAAGATATCGCGTTTTGCTTGGAATTTGACCGCTATTCGGTCCTTCCTAAACTCGAGGGAGATGCCCTAAGATTAGTATGATTTTATACAGCACCGAACATAAAAGCCCTAATGTAAGCCTAGAAGAGGCTATTTTCCGTGGCCTTCCACCGGACAATGGATTGTACATGCCTACTTCCATCCAACCTTTGCCGGCTTCGTTTTTCGAAACGATTCAGGACCGCAGCTTGCCAGAAATTGCAATTGCGGTGTGTGAAAATTTGCTCGGGGATAGCCTATCATCTGCGGAGATCAAGAAGATCATTGATCAATCGATGACTTTCGAAGCGCCTATCGTCTCCTTGGAGCCAGGGACGGAGGTTTTGGAATTATTCCACGGGCCATCGATGGCGTTTAAGGATTTTGGCGCACGCTTTATGGCCGCGATCATGTCCCATTATTTGTTGAAATCGAAGCGCGAAATCCGCATTTTAGTGGCCACTTCTGGGGACACAGGCGGTGCTGTAGCGCAGGGTTTTTATAACACGCCTGGCATCTCGGTGACAATTTTATATCCTACTGGAAAGGTATCCGATATTCAGGAGAAGCAATTGACGACCTTGGGTGGAAATGTGACCGCCTTAGAAATAGATGGTACGTTTGACGATTGCCAAAGACTGGTCAAGCAAGCCTTCCTAGACGAAGAACTACGTGCCGCTTTCGACTTAGCGTCTGCTAATTCTATCAATATTTCCCGCTTAATTCCGCAGTCCTTCTACTACTTCGCAGCCTATGCGCAAGCGAAAAAGAAAGGATTGAATGCCCCGGTGGTATTTAGTGTACCTTCGGGGAATTTTGGAAACCTAAGCGCTGGTTTAATGGCCTACAGAATGGGGCTTCCGGTAAAAGCATTCGTGGCCTCTTGTAACGAGAACCACCCAGTGGCTGATTATTTACGCACTGGCGCATATAATCCGGTTGCCTCTGTGGAAACATTGTCGAATGCGATGGATGTAGGTAGCCCATCTAACTTCATTCGCATGCGTTTACTAGCAGGTGACGAATGGTCTCAAGTGCGCGAGATCATCAAAGGCTATTATACGAACGATCAAAAAACGCAAGAAATCATGGCTGACGTGTTCGCACGCACCGGTTATGTCATGTGTCCACACACGGCAGTTGCCTATGATGGTTTGCAACAATATGCTGCTGAATATCCGGGCGAAATCACGGGAATTCTATTATCTACCGCCCATTATGCTAAGTTCTTACCTACGGTGGAAAAGACCTTAGGCGTTTCTGTTCCGGTTCCTGCGCGCTTAGCGGAGCTTTTAGATAAAACAAAAAAGTCCATCCCCATGGGGACGGACTTCGCTGAATTCAAGGCGTACTTACTACAATAAAGCCTTGAATTTGTCTTTTTCTTGGTAAGCGATAATCGCGGACAGTATCGTTAAAGCCACACCCACACTTGGTGCATGCGCTAAACACAATTCAAATAACAAGATATTCACCGTGATAGGGGCTAAAATCGTTAGTCCTAGAGCACGTTTGCCCGGAACTAAAATCAAAATTCCACCGATAACTTCTAATACTTTAACTACCGTCATCATACCTGAAGACATCATAATTCCCATGTAAACGCCTGGATCACCGGGGATAGGGGGTTGCGCTACGAAGTTAAAGAAGAAGTTCAATCCTCCGAACAAGAACAAGGCTCCCACGAGCACTGAAGGCAATAAGTCAAGTACTTTTTTCATGTGTTAGTTTTTTGGTTATACTTAAAATTAGAATAATTAATTAAATGCCGCAAAATCTAAGGCCCGTAATTGCACCGTTCGATTACCTAGATATTCATTCACTTCCAAGTGATACACGAGTTTAATGGGCAAACGCTGCTCATAAGCCGCACATAATCCGTCATAGAAATCAGCCTTCATCCCAAAACCAACTACCTCTAACCCTCGCTCATCTGGCGTAGATCCCACATAAATTTTTAGGTGTTCTTCCTTCATCACAAAGGGACTCTTCGTCACAAAAACTGGCCCAGAAACAAAGTTAGGAAGCATATTTCCAGGGCCATAAGGAGACAATCGAACGAGTAGTTTATCATAAAAAGACAAACTCAAGGCCTCTAAAGGAATCTGTAAATCAACAGGCAAATCCGCCTTAGGCGAGATATTCGCTAAACCTTCCTGAGCTATTCGTTCAAATTTCTCAATGAATGCCTGCAAATTTTCTGGTTTTAAATGCAAGCCAGCTGCATGTGTGTGCCCTCCGAACTGTTCTAATAAATCCGCACATTCCTCTAAGGCATGGTGCACATCAAAACCTCTAACAGAACGAGCAGAACCCACCAATTGACCGTGAGATTCCGTTAAAATAATGGTAGGTCTAAAATACTGATCCTGTATCTTACTGGCCACAATTCCCACCACTCCTTTATGCCAAGCCGGATTAAATAGCACCGTGCTCCGCGCAGAAAGCAGAAAATCATTTCCTTCAAACATCGCCAAAGCTTGCGCCACAATCTCCTTCTCCACCACCCGGCGATCCAGATTCTGCTGAATCACAGCCTCCGCCAGCGCCTCCGCTTCCTGATCATCTGCCGCTAACATCAATTTCACAGCTCCGTGAGCATGATCCATTCTACCCGCCGCATTGATGATGGGGGAAATAGAAAAGACGATATCTGAGATTTGAATAGGAGCTTTCTTCTTAGCCTTCTTTAATAAATAGCCTAATCCTGGAGATGGATTTGAGCTTAATTTAGCGAGGCCAAAAAAAGCCAACACCCGATTCTCCCCGTTCATCGGTACAATGTCCGCTGCGATACTGCAGGCAAGAAGATCTACTGATTCCCACAAAGGATCTAACTCTAAGTCATTCGCAATGGCAAATGCCATCATGAGTTTAAAACCGACGCCGGCACCCGTCAATTCTTTGAAAGGGTAAGGACAATCCTTTCTTTTAGGATCTAATACTGCGACCGCATCTGGGATGGTGGCTTCCGGTAAATGGTGGTCGCAGATGATAAAATCGATTCCGTTTTCGTTGCACCAGGCCACTCGTTCATGCGCCTTGATACCGCAATCGAGAGAGATGATGAGGGTGTAATCATTGTCTTTAGCATACTGAATACCTGCCTGCGAAATACCATACCCTTCTGCATAGCGGTCTGGAATATAGTAGTCGCAATCCGCTCCTAAAATCCCTGCTAGATAACTATAAACAAGTGTTACTGCAGTGGTTCCATCCACGTCATAATCGCCATAAATTAGGATTTTCTCACCGGATTCGAGTGCTAAGCTGAGGCGCTCTACTGCTTTGTCCATGTCCTTCATCAGGAATGGGTCGTGCAGCTGGCTAATTTCTGGCACCATGAAGTCTTTCACTTCTTGGAAAGTCTTAATCCCTCTTGAAACGAGTAAAGACAAGAAATACGGATTCTTTAATCCCAAAGCCTCCCCTAACGCTTCCACCTCCGCGGCCGGCTGTGCGGGCACGTATTTCCAATTCTTTTTAGGCTCCATGTTATAAGATTTCAATTTCTACGCGTCGGTTGATTTGGCGACCTTCTTCTGTCGCATTATCTGCCTTAGGTTTCGACTTGCCATAGCCTTTAGTCCGAATACGAGCTGTATCAATTCCTCCCTTCAATAAATTGTCCTTCACCGCATTCGCCCGCTCTAAGGAAAGTTTATTATTGATTTCGTCCGATCCCGTATTATCCGTATGGCCACTAATCTCAATAACCAAGGACTTATTGTCCATCATTACTTGCAAGATTCGCTTTAGTTCCGGTTCAGATTCGGGCTTTAAGGTCGCCTTACCTAAATCAAAAAATAAATTATTAACGGTAGCTGTATTTCCTTTCACTAATGGAACCATCGATAAGTTTCGGTCGTCTAGTTCAATGTAACGGCCACGAACCGTACTTAAATCCAAATTAATGGAGGTGGGAATTAAGCCTTTGGCATTAGCCGTAATCCCATAGTTCTTGCCGTAAGGGAGGACCAATTTGTATTTTCCTGTGTATGGATCTGGCTTAGCCTGACCTAAAGTTTTTCCTGTCGCTAAATCCTCGTACGTAATAGAAGCATCATCTGGCACTTTACCAGTCTTCTGATTTAATACCGTACCTGAAAGCAGAACCACTGGATCCGACTCCTGTGAAGTAACAGAGCGGGTGGATGAAGGCCCAAATCGACTCTCTCCAATGGCCGCATCCACAGGTGGCGCATTACCCACTTTTCCCCCGGAGTCAGTCCCTCCGGACTTCGGACTCGTTCCCTCCGGACTAACCCCGGACTCAGTCCCTGCGGACTCTTTCCCTGCGGACTCCGGACTCTCTACGGCTAACCGAAATATATCCTTCTTCCCTAGCGAACCTTTGGCTGACATAAAATAGGCGTAATCTCCTTTTGCCGAAATAGAATAATACGCATCATATTCATCCGTATTCACAGGGGGGCCTAGATTTTGTGGCTTACGCCAGTTTTGCCAAGTCTCATCTAATCGACGCGTCATATAAATATCTTGACTTCCTTGTCCCCCAGGTCGATCAGAGGAAAAATACAAGGTCTTACCATCCGCAGAAAGGAACGGAGTGGTTTCAGAATATTTAGAATTGATCCCATCCCCTAAATCTATTGGACGTGTCCATTTTCCATTTTCCAAAAAGCTCACATAGATATCATCATCCTCACTGTTCTTTTTTCGGGAAAACGCCAATAAAATGGCTTTCCCATCCATGGTTAAAAAACCATATTCATTCTTCCCTTTGCTCATTTGCTCATAACCAGGGATATCAATTTTTTGGGGTACAGTCCACCCTCCAGTGGTCTTATTCGCTAAAGAAAAACCACGCGTTACATAAGATCCGTTCACATAGGCTCCTTTTAACAAGATCGTTTGTCCATCTGGAGAAATAGATAAAATGGTATTGTATTGATCTCTATTTAAAATATCCGATAATCGTCGCGCCGTACTCCAAGCATTTCCTACTTTCTCGGAAAACCAAATATCCTGAGACCCCGAAATTGTTTCTGAACCTTTCACTCCAAACCGATTCGCTGGATGACTCTTACGCCCAAAATACAAAGTCCTGCCATCAGGTGAAATCACCGGATTCAATTCCGCATATTCAGAATTGACGGCAGAACCTAAGTTCTCTGGGGCTTTTTGGGCCATCAGAAATCCCGAAATCAATAAGAAGAATACTAGTTTCCTCATCCTACGTAAATCCACTTTTTCTCCATCTTCTCCGGCTCATAGGCCATGATCCAATCCGCTAATTTCTCCGGATCTGATTCCACCTGCAAAGCATCCATGTTCGGTTGCTTTAAGAATCCTTCGTCCACCATGTGCTGAATTTGCTTCAATTGGTGGTCAAAATAACCGTTGATATTAAACACCGAAACGGGCATCTCATGCAAGTCTAATTGCTTCCAGGTCAAGATTTCGAACAATTCGTCTAGAGTCCCAAAACCTCCCGGCATCGCAATCACACCATCCGCCATGTCCGCCATCAAGGCTTTGCGCGTATGCATCGTATCGGTTACGTGCAGCTCTGGCAAGCCCTTGTGTTTCACTTCCCATGGCTCCATGAATTGAGGAATCACACCAATCGCGTGACCGCCTAAACGCAAGAACTCATCAGCAAGAACGCCCATCAAACCCACACTTCCTGCCCCAAAAATCACTTGGCAACCATGGGCATGCAAAGCCTGCGCTAATTTCACTACTTGCTCCGCATAAACCGGATTATGGCCTTTCGAAGACCCACAATAAATCAATATTTTTTTAGACATGTACTAGTTCTTTTAATGCTTCCTCGAAGCGGACAAAGGTAAAGGAAAAGGAGGCGTCTTTCTCGATCTTCGCCGAAGACACACGGCTACCCCCTAACACTAAACAGGCCATCTCGCCTAAAACCAGGCGAAGTATAAACCCCGGAATAGCGGGCAAGAAGAAGGGTCTGTGCAGTGCTTTGGCAATTTGCTTGTTCATTTCTCCCGCCCGAATGGGTTCTGGAGCCACGCCGTTAAAGACACCTGAAAGGCTCGAATTTATCAATAACTCGTTAAATATTCTCACTAAGTCGTTAATGTGAATCCAGGATTGCCATTGCTTTCCTGATCCTAAATTAGCTCCTACGTAATACCGAATCGGCTTCGAAATAACAGGGAAAATACCTCCATTAGCGCCCATCACTAAGCCGATGCGGACTTTAGCAAGGCGAATACCTAAGCTGGCGATTTGGTCGACGGCTTCTTCCCATTGCTTGGTACAATCCGCTAGAAAATCCAAGCCGGCAGGCGAGGTTTCCATGCATTCCTGCTCGCCAGTATCAGCCCCATAAAAGCCGATGGCAGAAGCAGAAACGACCGTTTTAATGGAATGAGGAATCGTCGATAAGGCCTGGTATAAAACTGCGGTGCTACGCACGCGGCTATTAATTAATTCTCTTTTGCGCGCGGCAGACCAGCGCTCGTCTGCGATGCCCGCCCCGGCTAAATGTACAACGGCATCGACTCCCTCGAAAGCCGCTGGGTCGATGTATCCATACGAAACATCCCATTGGAAGTCCCCGCCAGATCGCGATAAAATCACCACCTCGTGCCCCTGATTCAGCAAAAACTGCTTCAGAGCACCACCCACAAAACCTGTACCTCCCGTGATGAGAATGCGCATATTAGTTTCCTTTTTTAATCGCTTGGTAAATCACTTCATTGATTCCCGTGCGAATGTTCATATCCGAAATTTTGGAATTATTCCGCGTCGGATACACTCGATTCGATAAGAAGACGTAGACTAAATCCTGCGTAGGATCAATCCACGTGTACGTTCCCGTAAAACCTGAGTGGCCGAAGCTCTCCGGACTCGCAGAAGCCGCCGCCGAAATACCCGCCTTATTGCGATCCACTTTGTCAAATCCTACTCCACGACGTGCATTTTCACTAGCACTAAATGGATAGGAAGTCCACTGTTTGATGGTGGATTCTTGAATGAATTGCTGGCCACCGTAATACCCTTTTTGCAGGTACATCTGCATCAATTTCGCTAGGTCATTCGCATTCCCGAACAAGCCGGCGTGACCAGAAATTCCATCTAATAAAGCCGCCCCCTCATCATGTACCTTACCGTGAATCAACGTCTTGCGGAAAAGAGAATCGTATTCCGATGGCACAATACGCGCTAAAGGAAAGTGCTTCTCCGCTTGATACACAAGTGTAGATGCTCCTAGAGGCTTATAAAAAGTGTCCGAAAGGAAGTCCGTCCATGGCTTTCCAGTCATACGCGGCGATTCAGCTGGCAATAAATAATAGGACAAATCCGAATACACATATTCCTTCTTCTCGCGCAACGGACTCTCCTTAATCGCTGTCATAATCTGCTCTTTCAAGGTCTTGTGTGCCCATAAAGTAGGCGCCACCTGCGTAGGGTATTCCTCGGATTGCGCATAAGACAAAGTGAATGGCTTCCAACGTGTCACGTCCTTCGTGATGTCCACATATTCCTTCCACATCGTTTTTTGGTCGGTAATATTTTTCTTCAAACGCGCTTCTCCAGATGCTGGGCTCAAGAAGCGTTCCACATATTTGTACTTCACATCGTCCTGTGTGAATTTTTTCTGGAATTTCTTGCTGTGGAAAATCATATCGGTACTATCGATATAATCCATCCAGAACGGAATCCAGGCCTTCAAGCGAGATTGATGCGTCAATACATCTTCGTATAAAAGACTCGATTTATTCGATTTAGCAAAAGAGGGAACCAGTTGTCCCATCGTCGTTTTCAAGGAGAATTTACCCTCATCTTGCCATTTCATTAAGGCCGGAACCGAAGTGGAAATCTTGGTAATAGAAGCTAAATCGAAGATATCGGAGGTCTTTAATGGAACGGTAGTTTCATAGATCTGGTTGCCAAAAGCTTTGTGGTAAATAACCTTACCCTCTTTAGCAATCAACACCACCACACCCGGAGCGCCCTTTACCGCGATCGCTAATTTCGCCATCGAATCCACTTTTGCATTTAAATAAGCAGATGAAATGCCCACCGCTTCCGGAAGCAAATTGTATTGCAAACGCGCTAATGACGTCGTTGTTATACCCATCCCCTGTTTGTAGCTTGCATTCAAACTAACCGGTAATTTCCCCGTTGCCGGAATCGCTCCAAAAACAATTTCCGCCGCTGCTTCCTGCTGCGTAATTCCATCTTGATAAGCCGTCATTAAGGCTCCTGCGTTCTTCAAACTGTCAAATTGTGTCAACGTGTTCACGTTCGCAAAATGAATTGCCACTGTTTTAGGCGTTGCAAAACGATTCACTAAAGCCTTAATCGCTGGCTTCAAACTGTAATTATTCGCCGGACGAATCGAAATGCTGTGAATCCCCATCAGCACTACATCGTAGTTTTTCAAGGTATTTTCGATGCGTGCAATCGTCGTATCCGCACTCGTTTCATCTACATAGAAATGAGGCATTTCGACGTAGTTGTTGGCCATTTTTTGGAACTCCGTAGGGAAAGCGGACCCATAAGAAGGCTTCCCGATCGCTAAAGTCGCGATGCGTGTTTTGTCCAACGCTTTAATCGGAACTAACTCGCCCGGATTCTTGATTAACGTTATTGTCTTCTCTGCTAATTCGCGGTTCAACACTTCACTCTTAATCGGATTCAAATCCTTGATTAAGTTCTCCACGACGATGGGAGAATAGTGGGCTAATCCTGCCCAAGCTTTGGCATGTAAAATACGTTTTACACGCTGATCAATATCCTCTTGCGAGATTTGGCCATTCGTTAACGCCTTCTTGATCGCGTCAAAAGCCGCCGGAACATCCACAAAAGTTTCTAAAATATCGTTCCCCGCTAGGATCGCCTTCACATTTGCCGTCCCTTCTGGGAACATTTTGGTCGCCCCTTTCATGTCCATCGCGTCCGTAAACACGAGGCCCTGAAACTTCATTTCGTCACGTAACAAACCCGTCACAATCGGTTTCGAAAGCGTAGACGCTAATGAGGCAGTCGTGTCCAAAGCCGGCAGATTCAAGTGGCCCACCATCACGCCTTGCAAACCATTAGAGATTAATTCTTTATAGGGATATAATTCCAAACTATCCAAGCGCGAACGCGAGTGGTTTAAGATCGGAATGTCTACATGCGAATCCACGCCTGTGTCGCCATGGCCTGGGAAATGTTTCGCCGAAGTGATGATTCCGGCTTTCTGGAGTCCTTTCATATAGGCCAAAGCCTTTGCCGTCACATCATCCCGATTCTCACCAAACGAGCGGAAATTAATCACCGGATTCAACGGATTATTGTTCACATCTACCACAGGAGCATAATTAATGTGCACGCCCATTCTTCTACATTGCTCGCCTATTTGAACACCCATCTTCTCGATCAAGGCCGTATTACCTTGCATCGCACCTAGGGTCATTTGGTACGGAAAGCGGAACGTCGAGTCTAAACGCATCGCCAAACCCCACTCTAAATCCATCCCGATAAACAAAGGAACCTTCGTTCTATTTTGTAATTCATTCACTAGAACCGCCTGCTTCACCGGATGTCCTTTAAACAGCACAAAGCCTCCCACATGGTAGTCTTTCACAATCGAATACAAACGCGTCGTATCGTAGGTGTCCGCCACATTTCCACGGGGCATTAATAGTTGACCAATCTTCTCGTCCACACTCAAGGAATTGAAAACGGAATCCACCCATTTTTGCTGGGTATGCGGGAATAAATCCTGTGAAAAGGCCTGGAAACTTAAAAGGAAAAGCAGTAATCCGGTGCTGATTTTTTTCATAGCAAGGTTAACATTCATATAAGGTGTGAAAATACGCTAAATGTGGGAATCTTCTGAAATATCGAGCCTAATTTTTCGTGCTAATTTTCATTCCACCGAAAGCATTCGTAATTTTAAGACTTAAATGATGAACGTATGAGAAAAAAAATTGTTGCAGGTAACTGGAAAATGAACAAAACGGCGCAAGAGGCATTCGTTTTGGCTACAGAAGTAGCAGAATTAGTGAAGTCTAGCGTTTCCGCGGATGTTCAAGTGATTATGTCGACACCAGCTTTGTATTTAACAGGTGTTAATCAAGTTATTGAGGGCATTCCTAACCTAGCAGTTGCAGCTCAAAACTGCCACGAAAAAGCCTCTGGCGCTTACACAGGAGAAATTTCTGCTCCCATGTTAGCTTCTGCTGGCGTACAATATGTCATCTTAGGACACTCAGAGCGACGTCAATACTTCGCTGAAACCAACGAGCAATTAGCGGCTAAAACTGACGCGGCTTTAGCAAACGGCTTAACGCCTTTATTCTGCTGCGGCGAAAGCTTAGAAACGCGCGAAGGAGCAGATTTCTTAGGCCACGTAGCGCAACAATTAACAGAAAGCTTATTCCACCTTTCAGCGGAGGAATTCAGCAAAGTGGTGATCGCTTACGAACCCATCTGGGCAATCGGAACCGGTTTAACCGCTTCTTCAGACCAAGCACAAGAAATGCACGCCTTTTTACGTGCACACATCGCTAAAAAATATGGCCAAAGCGTTGCCGACATCATCTCTATCCTATACGGCGGAAGCTGCAACGCAAAAAACGCGAAAGAATTATTCGCTTGCCCAGACGTAGACGGTGGTTTAATCGGTGGCGCTTCGCTAGTGGCGGCTGATTTTATTACGATTGCTACTTCTTACTAAATTTCAATGCAAGATGCATTGAAATTTAAAGCATAAAGAATAGAGCATAAAGAATAAAGATGGTTAAAAATGGGGCTTCGGCCCCATTTTTGTGTTATTAGAAATACTTTAAAATATTTCATAAATGCTATCGCCTCCGGCGATTCAAACTTTATGCTTTATTCTTTGTGCTTTATTCTTTAATAATGTGCTCTATTCTTTATTTTAGCACCATGGAACACGTAATCGCATTCGACGCAGACGACACCCTCTGGGTGAACGAAACCTATTTTAGAGAGATAGAAGACAAGTTCTGTGCGTTAATGGAGGATTATTTACCTGTTCATACGACAGGACAAGAACTCTTCAAAACCGAGATGAATAACCTAGCACTTTACGGTTATGGAGTCAAAGGCTTTATGCTTTCGATGGTCGAAACAGCCATTCAAGTTTCAGGCGGAACGATGGGACTAGACGGGATCGAAAAGATTTTAAATTTAGGCAAAGAACTACTTGAAAGAGATATTGAAATTTTACCCGGCGTAGTCGAGGTTTTACAATCCTTGCAAGGCAAATACCGCCTGGTCGTAGCCACCAAAGGCGACTTATTAGATCAACAACGCAAACTCGCTAAATCCGGCTTAGAGCAATATTTCCACCACATCGAAATAATGTCCGATAAGCAGGAAAGCGATTATTTAAAACTGATCAAACACCTCGATGTCGATCCAGCGCATTTCACGATGATTGGGAATTCATTGAAATCAGATATTCTACCTGTACTCGCAGTAGGTGGACATGGAATCCACGTTCCTTACCACACGACTTGGGCACATGAGGTGGTTTCTCATAAGGTGGAGCATGAGAATTTTAGAGAGGTGGAGGATTTACGTTTAGTTTTAAATTTCATTTAAAACTAAACGTAAAGTAAAGCACAAAGAATAAAGCACAAAGAATAGAGATGGCATCGCCTGCGGCGATAACATTCGAGAAATGATTTAAAGCATTTCATAAAACATAAAAAACGGGGCCGAGGCCCCGTTTTTTATTCCAAATTTATTCTTTGTGCTTTGTGCTCTATTCTTTCGGTTTAAAAATCGCCTTCGCGATTTTTAAACCCCTTCCGCCACTACCTCCTTCACCCCCGGAACCATACGCGTTAATAACGCTTCGATACCTTGCTTTAGGGTCATAGTAGAAGATGGGCAGCCAGAGCAAGAACCTTGCAATAAAACCTTCACTTGGCCTGTTGCTTCGTCGAACGAGTGGAATGTGATCGCACCGCCATCGGATTCTACGGCTGGGCGAACGTATTCGTCTAGGGCTTGCTTGATTTGCTTGATAGCTGGTGTGTCGTTAGACTGGTCGTCAGCAATCGTTGATTCTGGTAGAGAGAAAACGGGTTGCTTCTCCTCGAAATATTTCTTTAAATAGGTCTTGATCCCGAATAACTCATCTTCCCAAGCCACTGACTCAGATTTTGTTAAGGTGATGAAGTTGTTCGTGATGAAAACGCGGGATACGAAATCAAATCCAAAAAGAGCGACCGCTAGTGGAGAGTTTTTCTCCTTCGTTAATCCGTCAGCTGGTTGGGTATAATCGAATGACATGCCTTCCGGTAGTAATTCCATATTGAAGACGAACTTCATGGAATGTGGATTAGGTGTAGATTCGGTGTAAATATGGATAGTTGAAACTGTATTCATGAGGGGTATTTTAAAATCTAGAACAAAGGTACGGCCTATTTGGTTTCCAAAAAACAAAAAAACCCGGCATTTTCATGCCGGGTTTTCTATATCTACCGCGGAAAATTATTCAGCTTTCGCCGCTTTTTTCGCTGGAGCTTTTTTCTCTGCTGCTGGAGCTGCTGCTTTTTTTGCAGGAGCTTTCTTAGCTGGAGCCTCAGCTGCTGGAGCTGCTTCAACTGCTGCTTCTGCTACTGGAGCTGGAGCTGCTTTCTTAGCTGGAGCTTTTGCTGGTGCATCTGCAGGAGCTGCATCTGCTGAAATAGGTAATACGTGTACGTATGAACGTCCTTTGAAACCTTTTTTGAACTTAACAACACCATCCGCTAAAGCGAACAATGTGTGATCTTTCCCCACTCCTACGTTTAAACCAGGGTTGTGAGCTGTACCACGTTGACGAACGATGATATTTCCTGCAATGATTGCTTGACCTCCAAATAACTTAACGCCTAATCGTTTTGAATGTGATTCGCGACCGTTTTTGGATGATCCGGCGCCTTTTTTGTGTGCCATGTTAGTATGTATTTATGCGTTCCGAAGAATCGCTTAGTTTAAGACTTATTTTACCCTTATTTAAGATTGATTGACTCAATCAATACTTTCGTCAAATCTTGACGGTGACCATTCATTTTTTGGTAGGTCTTTCTACGCTTTTTCTTGAAAACTAAAACTTTCTCGCCACGAACGTGTGCAACAATTTTAGCTGTAACAGTGGCCCCAGCTACTGTGGGAGCACCTACGGAAATCTTTCCGTCATTGTCAACAAGTAATACCTTGTCGATAACCAGTGCAGCGCCTTCTGCTCCCGATAAACGGTGAGTGTATACAGAACGGTCTTTTTCTACTTTAAATTGCTGCCCGGCAATTTCTACGATTGCGTACATTTTTACTGTATTTAAGTGAAACAATCCCACGAGGCTAGTGATTCAAGACAAATGAAAAACTTTTAAAAGCCTTTTAAATGGGGGTGCAAATCTAAAAATTAATTCGCTTAATAGCAAATACTATTCATAAATAAATTCTCCGTAAGGGCTGCTGATGGTCAGCTTCTTAGTCGCTGAGGCTTCTACGCGACCCACGATTTGGGCTGGAATACCGAAGGACTGGGAGATGCGGATGATTTCATCCGCGTGTGTTGGATTCGCATAGACTTCTAAACGATGGCCCATGTTGAATACTTGGTACATCTCTTTGAAGCTAGTTCCGCTTTCTTTTTGGATCAAATCAAACAGCGGTGGAATCGAGAACAAATTGTCCTTAATCACGTGCACATTATTCACAAAATGCATCACTTTTGTCTGCGCTCCGCCAGAACAATGTACCATTCCGTGCAAATGAGGACGTAATTCAGTTAATAAAGCCTTCACGACTGGCGCGTAGGTACGTGTGGGAGAAAGGATTAATTGACCTACATTTAAAGGGGTTCCTGGGACCGCTTCCGTTAAGTTGCGAGAGCCGGAATACACTAAATCCGAGGGAACGGATGGGTCAAAGCTTTCTGGGTATTTATTTGCTAGGTATTTCCCTAACACGTCGTGACGTGCGGAAGTCAAGCCATTGCTGCCCATTCCTCCGTTATAAGTCGTTTCGTAATTCGCTTGGCCGTCTGAAGCTAAGCCGATGATCACGTCGCCTGCTTGGATATTACCGTTTGAAATGACGTCTGAGCGCTTCATACGACCGATAACCGTGCTGTCCACGATGATTGTGCGCACTAAATCACCTACGTCTGCCGTTTCGCCGCCAGTTGAATAAATGCCGATGCCGTTATCGCGAAGCATTTGTAATACTTCTTCCGTTCCGTTGATGATTTCGGCGATGACCTCGCCTGGAATTAAGTTTTTGTTTCGACCGATGGTGCTGGAAAGCAACATTTGGTCTGTCGCGCCCACGCAGATTAAATCGTCCGTGTTCATCACTACGGCGTCTTGCGCGATGCCTCGCCAGACGGAGATGTCACCCGTTTCTTTCCAGTATAGATAGGCCAAAGACGACTTCGTCCCCGCCCCATCCGCGTGCATAATGTTGCAATAGTCCGCATCGCCGCCCAAGATATCTGGGGAGATTTTGCAGAATGCCTGCGGGAAAAGACCTTTGTCTAAGTTCGCAATGGCTTTGTGAACATCTTCTTTCGAGGCGGAAACGCCTCGTTGCATGTAACGGTCTGACGACATTTTACTTTATTTTTAATTGGGCAAATTCTTTCGCAAAATAGGTCAATATGACCTGGGCTCCGGCGCGTTTCATCGAAAGCAAGCTTTCTAACATCGCTTTTTCGCCGTCAATCCAGCCGTTTGCTGCGGCTGCTTTGACCATCGCATATTCGCCTGAAACGTTATAGGCGGCGATCGGTAAATTCGTATGGTCGCGGAGTAAAGAGATGATGTCTAAATAGGCCAAAGCCGGCTTTACCATCAAGAAATCCGCTCCTTCTAATTCATCTAATTCTGCCTCGCGCAGCGCTTCGCGGCTGTTTGCGGGGTTCATTTGATAAGTCTTCTTATCGCCAAATTTAGGCGCAGACTCCAGCGCATCGCGGAAAGGTCCGTAAAAAGCAGACGCATATTTCGCGCTATAGGCCATAATGCCCACATTCGTGAAACCGGCATCGTCTAACGATTCGCGTAAATAACCCACGCGGCCATCCATCATATCTGAGGGACCGATCAGTTTTGATCCGGCTTGAGCTTGTGCTATGGCCATTTTGGCCAAAACCTCTAAGGTCTCATCGTTTAAAATTTCGCCGCCGCGAACAATCCCATCATGTCCATCTGAACTATACGGGTCCATTGCCACATCCGTTAACATCGAAATCTCCGGAAAACGGCTCGTCACCGCATGAATGGCCTCTAAATAAAGACTGCCCTTGCGATGTGATTCCGTCGCTAACGTATCCTTGCGATCCTCGGCTACCTGTGGAAAAAGTGCGTAAGAGGTAATTCCTAGATTCAGACACTCCTCGATTTCTTTCAATAAAAGATCGGTCGTGTAGCGGTAAATGCCCGGCATCGACTTGATTTCGGTTTTAGTAGAAGAACCATCCATCACAAAAAGAGGGAACAATAAATCCTTCACCGAAAGGCGATTTTCCTCCACCATCGTGCGGATAGCGGCACTGGAACGGTTACGACGCGGTCTATTCAACATAGGAATTGATTTTGAACCTGCAATTTAGGCATAAGCCCTGATTCCGCAATGAAAAAGGGGGATTAAAGGAGGCGATCGTTTAAATCGCGTAATCGTTCTTGAAGGTCGCGAACTAAACCTACGTAGGCTTCGAATTCGTAGCGAGAAACGGGGGCGGTTGCTCCGCCAGGATCGGCAACGCCAGAGAAATGGGGATAATCTTTTGGCTTAAATAGAACCGATAAATCCACTTCCAACGCGCCTGCAATTTGCTTCATTCGACTCAAGGAAGGGTCTGTGAGGCCGCGCTCAATTTTAGAATAGGCAGATAAGGTGATGCCTATTTCAGTAGAAACATAGTCTTGGCTATAGCCTTTGTCTAATCGAGCCTTTCGAATTAAAGTAGGGAAATCTTTCATTGCAGTAAAATTCCTAAACTCCAAGGAAAATTAATAGCTATTAAGATGACAATGTTTATACTTTAGGGACAATATGCGCCTTTTGATGGCGTATTCTACTGCAAAGTCCAACCTTTTGCGCTGTCCTTCTCGAATTTCAATCCGGATTTGGCAAAAATCTTCTGTAAATCTGTAGTTATATCTATTGATTTTTCGACATAGTTCTGGAAGAATTCCTGTAAAGATCCGTCATAAACCTCCTCGCAGATCCGAATGAAATCTGCCTTCGTGTACCCTTTTTTCAGCTGCCCGAATTCCGCGTTCATTCGATGCATCACATCGCGCAGTGATTTATTATTTTTTGATTGCAGTTTTAGGTCCAAAGCCAAAGCGACCACCGCCCCCTTGTAATATATAGACGCACGCTTGTTAGGCAAACTGGTCCCATATCCATCCAACCATAAATCGATCGAACTTTCCTCCAACGATTGTTGAGCATCAGCATCGCGGTCAAAATGCAACTTCAAGTTTCCTAATAAACCGGCCAGGTATTCCTGCCGAGTCCAAACACCCGAATCATACAGAAACCAATCCCCTAAATAGGTCGTGATTCCCTCTACGACCCAGCCAGTAGAAAACGTCACCTCTCGGTCGTAGGCATAGGGAAACAATTCTGCAGGTCGAATCGTCGCAATGTTCCAGACATGAAATAGTTCGTGCGAGCCTAAGCCGATCAAGTCTTCGTAGGCATCGCGATCCGGTGGACCCATCACCATCATGGTGGATTTCGTATGCTCCACTCCGTGGTAATAGGGAGTTGGACACACCCAGAGCATATAATGGTATTCTTTGACGGGGAAAGTGCCCATCCAGTCGAGCTGAGTTTGGGTGAATTTCTCGTAAGCGTCAGTTAATTTTTTCGTCAAAGCCTGGCGCGATCCCACCACATCGATGGCGAATTTCACGCCATTGCATTTCCATTTGTGCTGAAAGATGGCTGGTGCGGCGATATAAGGGGAATCCACGAGCTCACGGTATTTGCCTCCATTTTTGAAGGTACAGACGCTTTTCCAGCCGTCCGGCTTTTCGATATGTAGTTCGCAACGCTCGTTTTCACGACCTTTTACGTATAAGAGGCAATTGATGAAATTGATGTAGAGTAAGTCGGGTTCCACCACTGAACCACCCGCATCGGGTTGATTCGCATAATAGCTGTAACGAATTTCGACGGGCTCCGATGCCTCTAAGGTCCAAGTAGACGAGGTTATTTTAGATATAGCTATGGGAACCCCTCCGCCGTAGGCCTTCAATACTGGAATATTCTTCGCAAAGTTTTGAGCCTGGTAGCGGCCTGGACGCCAAATAGGGAGTTGAATCACCTGTTTACCCGGTTTACGAGGGGTGAACTGAAAAGTAATTTCCAGGTAATTCGGGTCCGAAGAGGATTTAAGAAAATACAGATTACGCATTAGGCTAATACTTCTTGTAAGATTTGCAAGGAACGAATCTCTCCGAAATTTTCCATGTGCAATTGATAATATTGTAGCATACCGGCCAATAATTCTTTGCGTTCTGCCCGGTGCAGCACCATAGGATGACCATAATCCGCGTGTATTAAAGCATCCAATTCCGTGAAACTAGGCACGATGCAACCCGCGGCTTTCAGTTGCTGGTAGAATTCAGCGGCATTTCCTGCCCCAAAGCCCAAGAAGGCCGCTAATTGCCACAAAAACTGGAGATGAAAATTCTCAAAATGATCTGTAGCCCGGTCCAAATACTGAAGAGATTGGCTCAAAAAATCAAACAAGACGGGATTTGCCTCCTCTTCCTTCAACACTTTACTCAATACTTCCGATAAAAAAAGGGCGAGTGAGGACTTCGCAATATCGAAAGGGATAGCCTGGTAGGGGAAGAAACATTTTGCTTCTGAAATCCGGTGCAAGCCCTTCCCTGGCTTGTGGTATACCTCTAAATCTAGCAAGGTGAGCGGTTGGAAGAGGGCCATTTTATGCTTGGCTTTTACGGAACGAACCCCATTCTCGATATAGGAACAGATTCCCATTTCCGCCGTATAGACGTTTACTACTATCGAAGTTTCTCGATAACGCATATAGGAAATGACAATGCCTTGGGATTTACTTAGCATTTGTATCGACCATCGGTATACCGGTTTCGTCCGAAATTCGCTGTAAAATTTCTTCGATCGTATCCGATTCTTTGAAGCGAATCGGGTCTTTGAATTCCACGCTCAGCGTCGTGTTACGTTTCTTCAGAAAGAAGCCTTTCTTATCGAAGGCGCGGCGGAAACCGTTGATTTGGACGGGAACGACGATGGGGTTTGCCGCCTTAATCAAGTGTGCAGTTCCCTTTCTGATAGGTGCAAATGGACGCGTGGTTCCTTGCGGAAAACTAACTACCCATCCGAAGCCAAGGCCTTTAATTACTTTTTCTTGAGCTTCTAAATCTACTTCTCTTTTCACGTCTTGGCCGTGTGCTCGCCAAGAGCGATTCACTAAAATGGCTCCTGCTAAAGAGAACACGCGCGGCAGAAATCCATCTTCCTTCATCGTTTCAGAAGCCGCCACATAAAACAGGCGAGACCGCGGTGCCAAAAGATAAAATGGGAATCGAATACTGTTTTTCATCCGCCATTTAACGGAGAAGAAGATGTGGTAAAAACAGATCACATCCATGAAATAGGTTTGGTGATTCGATAGGAATAGGACGCCCTCGCGAGGTAAATCCTGAATCTTTTCTGTTCCCTTGATCTCTGTTCGATTGTAGATGCTTAATCGCGCGTAGGTTAACCAGCCTAGAACAAATACGATGATTCGTTTCATCCCGATTGGATTCCCAAAGGGGTCGCGACGCACCAAACCCCAGCGGTCTAAGCAATCAAAAAAATTCTTTAAAAAGGTTATACTCTTAAAATCCACCGCTCTTTTCTTTGCCTTTCGTGGCTGGTTTTGTTTTAGTTGGTTCTTTTTTCACTGGCGCTTTCTTCACAGGTATTAGAGGCTTATAATACGAAGTAAATCGTTTAATGAAAGCTGCTTTTTCTTCAGGAGCTGCCTCCACTACCTTCATATCTCCCTTTTTCTGCGTTTTCATCGCTTCTCTGACAGAAGCTAAGAAAGATTGATCGGAAGAATAGACCCCTAACTCTCCGTCAAAATAAGCGAAATAATACCAAAGTTCGTCAGATAATTCCCAATAGCCATAAAACTCCTCTTTGCTTGGCTTCTTAATGACCTCCATAAATCCTTTCACCGTGGCATTAATATCTACAGGGCCCACATTAACTAAAGGCAACTCGCCAATGGAATAAAATGCGCTCAAATTAGGCGACCATTCCCATTTAACCGTGGAGAAATTAATCATCGTGGCGAATTCAGGAGCTACTTTATCTAATGCCACATGGGCAATATCCATGCTATACTTCATTGGCTCAGGGATTTTTTTACCTAAAACAGCCTCTGCTCGTTTGATGTATTCTTCGCGTTCGTCTGGTTCATCCGCTGCGGCCGTCTGCAAACCTTCTTCTAGATTATACTTCAAGATGCGATCGCCCATTTTTTTCAGCACGGTTTGTGCAATGGGAAATTGTAAACTTAACCAGGAATTGATGCGAGGCCGAAGGGAGTCTACGGACATAGAGATAGCCCCTTGAGATTTGACAAATTTATTATCCGAAAAGAACCTCACGGGACCTTTCGCCTCTACTCTACGTTTCACTAAATCAAGCACCATGTTCGTTTCCACTCCCTTCACCTCGAATTTAGTCTTGGACTCCGTCACCTCCCCCTCGGCATTAAACAGTACGGGATCATCCTCATCAGACATCGGACCTAAAAAGGTGGGGTATAATTTATTGCTCGCATTCACATAAATACCTGCGGTAACGGGTCGATTTAGCTCATCCTTTAACTCTTTATTAATTTTTAAGCGAGGAATATCTCCTTTATTATTCAAAGGAATCCAGGCCGTATTAAACTTAAGGGTGCCTAATAAAGGTCGGATAGACCCTTGGAATTCTAAGTTAGGCGTATTGGACTTTAAGGAAATGTCCCCTTTAAATTCTTGAAACTCCCCTATTTTCAAAGGGACTTTTTCGCTGAAGTAAGCCTGGGCTGTGATTACATTGGATTCAAAGGAGAAATTTTTCAGTGGGATAGCTAAGGTATCGCCGGGTGAGCGACTTAATAAATAATCCGCAGTACCACCTTTCCATTCATAGACGTTAGCCGATTTAACGTCTAAATTTTTAATCAAATGACGCTTATTTACGGTGTCTAACCAAGCTCTAGCCTTCGAAAAAGGTTTGTAATTTCCGCCTCTCAGAAAAACCAGTTTCCCTTTAGCCGGACTCACTAAAGCAGGACCAATTTTGAATTTTTCTACTCCCTCCAGCTCTAAAGAGTAATCCTTGATCGAATAGATGGCTGAAGTGGATTCGATGGGAATTTCGAATTTCTGAGACGAATCCGTATTCATTTGAATGATCTGAAAACGGTTTCCTACTAATTTAACGGTTTGGGCTTTTAGATCAATTTGCGTCTCTTTAGGTAGGATGCTACGGACATATAAATTAGGAAAATGTACCCATTGCTGCTCGTTAAGCGGATTTAACTTGATTAAATTTTTTGCAATAATGGAGGTAACCTTCACCTCGCTTGCTTCCACATCTGGCTTGTAAATTCCTTGCAACTTGCCTAGTCTAAAAGTGCCCGGATTAGCTATCCAGCCCTCTTTTGTGAAATCAAACTGATCACTTTTCGTATTGGATTCCCCTTGGGTTAATAAACCGTCGCCGTTTAATTTTTTGCCATGGATGACCATTTTCCCTTCTAATTCGACTTCCGCATTTGCAAAAAGTTTGAATCGATTTTTAGAGGGTTTAATAGAGAGGCTATCTGAATCAGGCGCCCATGTTAGGTAATTTTCGCCCACTGTAAAGGCGGGGAAATTCGAATTTTTTGTAGGGGCTAAGAGAGTGGAGGAGCTGAAGGCTTTCAGCGAATCAGGATAGAAAACTGCCTTTTCCGTGATGGATTTTAGGTCTCCTTTTTGAAATTCCCCCACGGAATGAAGGCCTAGCTTGTCTAAAATCAGATCTTCCTTGGTTAGAAATTTGGCTCTATTTTGGTAAATAGGTAGAGGAGATTCTTTTCTGTAATTAAAGCCAAAAGTATAATCTTCTCGCAATTTTAAGGTCACTTTCAGTGGTGGGAAAACGCTGTTTTTCGAATAAAAATCTCCGGGGAAAATAGGCTGCTTCAAAGTTAAACTATCTAGTTCAAGTCTGCCCGATTTGAAATAGAAATTAGTGTCGTAAGCACCGTTTAGCCTCCACTTTTCATCAAAGAATACGGTAACGCCTTTAGGTGCTATAAATTTAGGATAGGCGGCCACCCCTAATCTACCTGCTTTGTCATTTTCCGGACTCAGAATGATAGAGCCGTCTTGGTATTTGAAACGTTCTCCGGCTTCCTTTGCTGCAATTTTGCCGTCTTTGAATTTGGGCAAAAAAGTCATGGAATCTAATTTAGGAAATTGAATCACGTATTTATCGAACGTAAAATCATAGCGCTGAGCACGAAAGCGATAATTTCCTATTTCGATCAATCCTTTAAATTGAAAGTCGCGCCCCTGTTTGAAAAGGACTTGATTGTCACTCGGAAAGAGTTTTGCTCTGAGCGAATCCGAAACCATGATTTCGTTGATGCCACGCACCTTTAAGTACTTAGGTTCTAGATCAAAAGTCACAGAAGCCGAATCCCCAATGATGTAATTAGCGATAGACTCCACATAAAATTTATCAAAGTCCTTGTCCTCATATTGCACTTTCGCATAGTGCTTGCCTAGGCGGCTAAAGGAAATCAATTCTGTTTGTGGGTCGTAGTCCAAAAATCCATTTTGGATAAACTCCATAAAGCCTTCTTTAATGCTCTCCTGAGAACGATTCGCATAAAAGGCGATTTCACTCAAAGTCGCCGCCATCTTTTTTTTCTCCACAAAATGCGAGTATATAATGCGGAGTGGATTATAGGGCAGCATTCGTTGAATCCGACGTACCCTTTCAGGATCATAATAGCCAAATGATTCGACCCACACCGGCACAATGTTTTTTGCCGAAAGTCGATAGAAGTCTATCTTATTTTCTGGTATCCGAATGATGGCTAAGTCAGCCGCAATACTTAGCTTGTGAGCCGCGTCATCAAACCGTATTTGGGATACATTGCCTTCCAGATTTTTTAGGTGAATCGACTGGTCCTTTTTAAACCATTGGACCCGCACATGTTGATGAGTTAAGGAGTCCACCTCATTCCATTTACTTTTCCATTTTGCCTCCGGAAGCTCCACTAAACTATCCCCCGTAATCCAGATCTGCTTTCCGCTAAAACTAGCCACCTCATTACTATCCTTACTGAACTTCAGGCGGGCTGTAGACCCATCATCTTTAGCTATTAGCCCCTTTTTTTGATCCTTTACGGCAAAAATCCCCGTCGCTTTCCACGATTCCTCCTCTAGTATCTCCTCCTGCGCTGAAATAAATTCATAGCTTGGATTTTTCTTTTTTAAATAAATGACTCCTTTCCCTGCAATCGGCTGGGTGCCTTTGTCTACCCAATTAGATTCCAAGACAGAAAATAAGCCCTTGTAAAGATTTATTTCAAATGATTTAATTTCCCAATAAGAGGACTGAAGGCCTGTTTCTAACCGAATGTTCTTCCCCGTTGCTACTCGCTTTTTTGCATTCCAACTAAACTCAGAAGGCTGAAAAAGTAAACTGTCCGCTCCAGATTTATACAACACAGCAGGATTTTGCCAAGTGTCGGTACCTTTTTTTTCTCCTGTGACCTTTATTTGATAAGGCCCCGCTGCCAGAACAGTTGTTTCCATTTGTGCCCTACTAAGAAAGGGGAGCACTAATAAGAATAGGTAATAGAGGCGGGTAAAATTCATTCGATGATGAAATGGAAATATAAACGGATAAAAATACATAAAATATTCAGATATTTGGGTCAAAATAATCCCTATGTCTAACGTACTTTCCCTATTCAAGGATATAAAAGCCTTCATTTTTGACATCGATGGGGTGATGACAGATGGCAATGTACACGTGCTCGAAACGGGTGAACATTTCCGCACTTTCTACATCCGCGATGGCTATGCGCTTGAAAAAGCGCGCGAGGCAAATTTCCAACTGTGCGTCATTACAGGGGGAAGTCATCCCGGCGTGAAAAAACGTTTAGAGAACCTGAAATTTCAGCATATCTATTTCGGTTTAGGCGGTAAGGACAAGCTAGAAACCTATTTGGAATTAATGGCAAAATTAGGGCTTCAGGAAAATGAAATCCTCTACATGGGAGACGACATGGCTGACTTTAAAGTGCTGTCTCGTCCAGACATTCTGAGCACTTGCCCTGCAGATGCCATCCCTGAATTGCACCAAGTCGTCAAATACGTTTCTCCTTTCAATGGGGGTCGTGGTGCGGTGAGAGATGTGATCGAAAAAGTACTCAAACTACAAGGAAAATGGGCTTAATCTTGCCAGTGAAAGGGGTATCCCCCATTTTAGGAGAAGAAAATTGGGTCGCACCTAATGCCACCATTGTGGGCGATGTACAGACGGGGAAACACTGTACGATCTGGTTTAATGCAGTCGTTCGCGGGGATGTGAATTCGATTCGAATCGGAAATTATTCTAATATACAAGACGGTGCGGTGGTCCATTGTACTTACCAAAAAACC
>JBILCC010000212.1:0-2693 GCA_044353355.1 Aquirufa sp. | reverse complement strand
ACTAAACCTGCAGGCATTTGCGCATAGGCTTGAGCGGGAATCCCTGAAATTCCTAACCCAACCCCTCCCGAAAGAAGCGCCATCTGACGTAAAAACGCTGAACGTGTCAAATCCTTTTTCATCCTTAACAAAGTTGAAATTCAGGTAAACGCATCACTGCTTTAAAGAATTGCAGCAGATTTGCACTGGCACCAGGTGAATAAGTAGAATAATTAGTTACGATGGTTCCTGCTAATAAGGTCTCTAGTAAAAAAGCCTTCTTCTTCGCTGTAATTGGAAAAGCTAAAAACAGTTTGCACACATCCTCTACGAATTCCACTGCTTTCTCTGAATTTGTGAACGTTTGTGCATAAGGTACTGGTACTAGCTTTCCTGTAACATTCACCCCATTGTAGCGTTTCCCCGTCAGTAAGGAATCTGTAAATCCACCCCTATAAGAATAAGTGGTGGACGAAATCCAATCCCGTTGCCCAGGCCAACCTGCCACATCAGGTGGCTGAAATAGCTGCATCTGTAAAACTCGGGATAACTCGTACATGTTGATATAGTCAGGTGTAGGAAGTTCTAATAATTTCGAACTACCCATCATCAATTCAATAGGATTTTTAATCTTACTTCCTATGTAGCCGGCTTTAAAGAACTCATCTGAGTTAAATAAAAACCTCAACAAAGGCTTTATTTCATAATTACTAGACCTTAAAACGGCAGCCATTTGTAGGACGAAAGCCTCATTAGGTTTGTAATACACAAATTCCTTGTAGAGTTTTCGACAGATGAATTCGGCAGTCGCTTTCTGCTCGAAGATGTGGTCAATCAAACTATTTACATCAAATTTCGCCGTTTTGCCTAAAATCGTTACGGAGGCCTCTGAATACCAGCGAGTGGCTACAAAATTTGCCGTTAATCCATTGACCTGCCATCCAGAAAGTACCTTAGCAGCTTGCTTTACGTCTGTTTCTGAATAATTTCCGATGCCCATCGTAAATAACTCGAGTAGCTCGCGGGCAAAATTTTCATTAGGTGTGGCACCCCGGGAATTATTTCCGTCTAAGTAGATGAGCATCGAGGGATCAATCGCAACCTCTTTCACTAACTGCTTGAAATTGCCAAACGCATATTTTCTAAACAAAGTATTCTGGGCATACATGTGTTGGGGATATTGAACTTTATCCCGCTCGTTTGCAAAATGATTATGAAAGAACAGCACCATTTTCTCCCGCATATTCAAGCCCTCTTTGTTCATCAGATTAAACCACCAATAGTTGAATTCGCGGTACCAGGTTCCCGTTTGGCCGGATGAATTCTGAGCGGCAGCTGGGACCGTGCTTACCCAGGTATTGGGAGCGGCTGGTACAGGCGTATCTCTTAGAAGGGCTAAATCAATTAAATCTGAAAAAGTACCATAGCCTTGTGCTACAGACAGGTCATTTTTAGAATAACCGAAGAGTGTCCTAGCTAACAAATGACCGACATGGGTGGAATTCCAAACTGGCATCTTATTCTAAGAATTTAATTCGCAAAGTCGTATCCGGCTTTGAAAAACGTTGAACACGGACATCTAGTGAATTGGCGGCTTTTGTAACTCTTTGCGGGACGGCTAGTTGATCGAAGAAAACAGGATCCGCATCGACTAGGTCGACTATTTGTTTTTTACCCTTCTTTCCTTTTATGACTAAGTAATAATGAATTTCACTCTTGTATTTTGCATCCGTATATTTCTTTCGAATAGATCCATCCCAGGCCATTTCCGTGATTTCATCCGCATCATTGTATACTTTTTGCGACCAAATATTGGGTAGAAATATCTGTGCGGCGAAGGCTATCCCAGTCATAGCGATCAGAATAGAGCCGAAGTTTTTGCCAAAAAAATCTTCCTTATTCGCCGATGCGCCACCACCCATACCTCCGAAAAGAGGCATTTTTAATTTTTTGCGAGGAACTCGGCGCGGTGGAACTGGAACGTTGGACATTTTGTTAAGGAGATTAATTTACAAATCAACTAATTTTGGGGGAATTCTTACCTTTTTTTGGATTAATTTATCGTTTATAGTTAGGATAAAAATTCAAATTGGTAAATTGCCTGTTCATTTTTTCCAAACGCCTAGAAAGCACAGATTATTATAATGATTTCATTCATCAGTAAATCGGTAACGAAAATATTTGGCACGAAATCAGAGCGCGACATTAAAGCGTTGATGCCTATCGTTGAGAGCATAAAAAACGAATACTCCAAGCTTAATTCTTTGTCAGATGACGAATTGCGCGCTAAAACGGCGGAATTCAAATTGAGAATTGGCGATTTTGTAGCAGATATAGATAATCAAATTACTTCCTTACACGCCTCTGCAGAAGAAACAGAAGATGTGGATGCGAAGGATCGTTTTTTCCAAGAAATCGATGCCTTACAACTAGAGCGCAATGCGTGTCTAGAGGTCGTGTTAATGGAAATATTACCTGAAGCCTTCGCCGTGGTGAAGGAAACCGCACGTCGTTTTACAGAGAACAAACAACTAGTCGTTTCAGCCACCGTAGAAGATAAATTCATTGCCTCTAAGAAGAAAAATGTAGTGATTGAAGGAGATAAAGCGATTTGGAAAAATCAATGGTTAGCCGCTGGAAATGAGATTACATGGGACATGGTGCACTATGACGTGCAGCTGATCGGAGGTATCGTATTGCATCAAGGAAAGATC
>JBILCC010000211.1:0-2703 GCA_044353355.1 Aquirufa sp. | reverse complement strand
AAGATAAAATTAATTCCCACGATTCTTCTACGAACGGATTGATCAATCAATTCAAGGCTTGGAGATAATTATTCTTTCAATAAAGCAGTCATTTCAGAGATGGAGAGCAGATTCTGTTCTCCATTTTTCATATTCTTTACATTCGCTTTTCCCTCTTTCAATTCAGACTCCCCTATCACCGCTACATAAGCGATTTTCTTTTTATCAGCGAATTCGAATGATTTCTTGATTTTGGCAATATCTGGATAAACTTCCGCAGGGATTCCTGCTTTGCGTAATTCATTGGCCATACCTAAACCAGCTTTGCGCCCATCTTCATCAAAATAGGTAAATAATATAGCGCTAGCACTCGTAGCAACTTCAGGAAATAACTTTAACTCTTCCATCACGTCAAGAATCCGCTCAATTCCAAAAGAAATTCCAACTCCTGACATATTAGGTAATCCAAACGAACTTGTTAAATCATCGTAACGACCACCACCCACAATAGAACCAAAAGGAAGATCAACAGCTCTACCTTCATAGATCAAACCCGTATAATAGCTCAAACCACGGGCTAATTTATAATCGAAAACAAGATTATCAGATGAGAATCCATTCGTTTCAGATAAGGATAACACCTCTTTAATTTCAGCCAAACCTTTTAAACCAGTAACATTTGTATCAAAAAACGCAGTTAATTTGGCGATTTTCTCTTCATTCGATCCCTCGAACAAAACTAAATCTTTAATAGCCTCTGTCTTTTCTTCTGTAAATCCATTCTGAATCAATTCCTTCGCTACATTCTCCCAACCAATCTTATCCAGTTTATCTAAGGCAACGGCAAAGGCTACAAAACGTGCACTTTCCCCTAAGCTATCTACGATACCCGCTAAAATTTTACGAGAGTTTATGAATAGGTTTACACGAAGCTTCAATGAATTGAAAATCGATTGAAATAAGGCAATAAGTTCTGCCTCATTTACTAAAGAATCCGATCCAATAATATCAGCATCGCATTGATAGAACTCGCGGTAGCGACCACGCTGTGGACGATCCGCTCTCCAAACTGGTTGTATTTGATACCGACGAAAAGGAAAAGCTAAGTCATTGCGATTCATGGCTACGTAGCGGGCAAAGGGTACCGTTAGATCGTAGCGAAGACCTTTTTCAGAAATTTTAGAAGTGAATGATTTAGAACCAGCCTCGATATCTGAGGTCGAAACTTTGGACAAATAATCACCGCTATTCAATATTTTGAATAATAATTGATCACCCTCTTCACCATACTTACCCGTCAAGGTAGACAAGTTCTCAATGGCTGGGGTTTCAATTGTTTGAAAGCCAAATCCTTGAAAATGAGTCTTTATGATGTCAAATACGTAATTACGTTTTGCCATTTCAGTAGGACCAAAATCCCTTGTACCTCGTGCGTTTGCTGGTTTCTGCATATTTCTAAAAAAACAAATTTAATTAATTATGCTATAATATTTTTGATAATAGTCGATTTTAGCTATTTTTGCAAACCAAATTATCAAAGACATGGCAGTAACTAGACTAAAACGTAAAGACAGAAGAAATAAGGCAGTAGCTAACAACAAGGTTGCAGCTATCAAAATTTTAAAAGCAAGACCTATCATCAAGTTAGTTGATGTAGAAGCTATTAAAGCTAGCTTTGCAAAATAAGAATTATATTCTTTATATTTAAACCGGTTTATGCCGGTTTTTTTATGCTCAATCCAATCCTATTCAACAATGAAAAAGACATTATTTGCAATCTCAGCCCTACTTTTGGGTTCAGCAACTTTAACACTTGCACAAGATCATCGTCACGTAAAAGTAAATCCAGCAAACCCTAATGACACGGAATATTGGGAACCAAGCATTACTGTCGTAACACCTGGAGCCATTCCTTCAGATGCGATCGTCTTATTTGATGGTAAAAATTTAGATAATTGGGAATCAGCAAAAGATGGCTCACCTGCAGCTTGGAAAGTAGCTGATGGGAAAATGACTGTTGTAGGTGGCAAGGGAAATATTTCTACAAAAGAGAAATTCTCTAACTATCAATTGCATATCGAATGGCAATCCCCTATCGAACCTGAAACCTTAAAAAGTCAAGGAAAAGGGAATAGTGGTGTATTTATGCAAGGCATGTATGAAGTTCAAGTGATGAACTCCTATCAAAATCCGACTTACCGCAATGGACAAGCAGGGGCAATTTACAAGCAAACACCTCCATTAGTAAACGCTACATCTAAAATGGGTGATTGGAATACGTACGATATCATTTATACCGCTCCCGTATTTACTACAAATGGTGGAATTGAAACACCAGCCTATGTTACAGTAATTCACAATGGCATTGTAGTGCAAAACCACACCAAGATTCAAGGAACGACTGAATATATTGGACAGCCTTTGAATCCAGTTCACGGACCCGGACCTATTAGTTTACAGGACCATGGAAATGCAGTTAGCTTCCGTAATATTTGGTTAAGAAAAATGTAATTAATTTCTTAATTTTGAAGGGAAGGTTTTCAACATAAAAGCCTTCCCTTTTTTGTTTCTATGAAATACATCATTAGCTGGGTTTTACGATTTATCCCGAGAAAATTCATTCAATTATTTGCCCACAGACTCATTAAAATATACAGTATTTTCTTAACCGGAAATAAAGTTTATTGTCCCGTTTGTGACCATTCCTTTCGTCATTTCCTGCCC
>JBILCC010000057.1:0-9430 GCA_044353355.1 Aquirufa sp. | reverse complement strand
AGAAACACCTGGAATCATTGCTATACACTGAAATAAACCTATTTTGAATGCTTTAATATACGAGATTGATTGAATTTCTATTGAATCGCTTTTAGTTGGTAGCCATTTATCTATTCTGATCAAAATAAATCCTCCTATAATCCATGATCCAGCAATAAACCAATACCCTTGAAATAAAGCCTCTAAAAAATCATCCAACAAAACACCTAATATGACCGCTGGAATAAAGGAAGCAATAATTGTATAGTAAATGGATAATCCAGAGGCAAATAATCGCTTAAAGTAAAGGAAAGGGACAGCCGCAATGGCACCTAATTGAACGAAAACAGTAAAGAAATTAAGAAATTTGGAATTTTCAATCCCCAATAAATTTTCAGAAACAATTAAATGAGCAGTAGAGGATACAGGTAAAAATTCTGTTAAGCCTTCAATTAAACCTAGTAAAATAGTTTTAAGTATGTCAGTCATTAACGCTTCCACTTAAAAAGTGAGAATACAGGAATAATAATTCCAACTAGAACAAGAATAGGACCAAGAGTTAGGCCTAAAAAACCAAAACCAAATTCTTCTTTATCTAAGGTCATTACAAAAAAACCAATTAACATTATCCCAATACCTAGTAATAGAATTTTTATTTCCTTAGCCCCTAATGGCATATTTGATTGACTCATATTAGAATAAGTTTGTATGTTGAATTTTTAAATACTTTGAAATGGCAAAGAAAGAGGCAATTAAACTAAATAAGGTGCAAAAAACGACACAGACAAGAACTAACTGAACTTGATTATTTATTTCAAAAAATAAAGAAGAAATTTCTGGAATGGAGGTTGAAAAATAATAGAAAGCTCCGTCCGCCAAAACAAATCCAATTATACCTCCCAAGAAACCTACTAATAATGAATTTAATAAATAAGGCTTTTGAATAAATCCATTCGTACTTCCAAGTAGCTGCATAGTTTTAATTAAAACACGATTTCCATGAATATGCAGTCTAATATTATTAGCTAATTGAATATATACGAATAATACCAAAAGAATAATTAACACGATACCTACGTATCCCACCGCCTTAATTTTACTCAATAGCGAACCTAAAAATGTATTAGGGTAAGTAACTTCATATACATCCGGCCTTGCCTGTATTTCAGCTACAATCTTATTAAAAGAAGCCTCATCCTTAAATTCATCTTTAACGCCTAAAATCAAACAATTTTTAAATGGATTTTCATCTCCTAACAAAGATTGATAATCCTCTTGTGAAGACTTTAAAAATTCAGTAGCAATTTGTGCCTTAGATTTAAATTCCAACTCCGGTTTTAAATTTTTTATATTTAAATAGGGACGAGACTTGAAATATGTAATGGTTGAAGCTAAATTAGACGTTTCTAATGAATCACTTAAATAAACATACACTTTCATTTGTGATTTTATCTCATCACCCCAAGATTTAACACTTACAAATAGTTGAAAGAATAAAGCAAGTATAAAGGCCAAACTCGCCATGGAAATAACCAATGTCAATTGGGTAGATTGTGGACGACTTCTATAATATCTCATAAGTATAATTTATCAATTTCATCTCTAATTTTGGCAGCTTCCTCGTAATTTTCTTCTAATAATGCTTTATTCAATAAATCTTCTAATTCATTCTTAGATCGTATAATTGGCGCTTTTTTATTAAGTTCAAAATCTTCCTCCAATTCATCTAAAAACTCCTCATCTGGGATACAAATATCAGTTAAAAGTTTTTCAGAAATCAAAATAGGAATGGCTAAACGAATGGCTAAAGCTATAGAATCTGAAGGTCTCGCGTCTATAATTATTGTTTCTCCCTCTTTTACGACCTCTAAATTAGCGTAAAATATACCATCCTTAAAGTCTGTAATTATAACTCTTTGTATTGATACATTAGAGTAAGAAAGTAGATTTACACATAAATCATGCGTTAATGGCCTGCTTGTCTGTATACTTTCTAAAAAAACAGATATAGATTGCGCCTCTTGACTTCCAATGACTATGGGAAAACGCAAGGACTGCGCATTATCCGATTCTAATAAAAGAATATAAGAACTTGCTCCTACAGAACTAGGATTCACAGATAAAATGCGCAATGGAATTAACTCTTTCAATGGTCTATATTAAAACACAAATGTACCAATTAGACCGCTAATTTTAATGATTTTGAAGCTTTTTTGTTAGCCTTGGTAGTATATCATTTACATCACCTATAATTCCGTAATCTGCATGTTTGAAAAAGGCTGCTTCAGGATCATTATTAATGACAACTATTATACGAGAACCATTGACGCCAGCCAAATGCTGTATAGCACCAGAAATACCACAAGCAATATAAAGATTGGGAGATATTTTAACGCCTGTTTGACCAACGTGTTCATGGTGAGGGCGCCAATTTAGATCAGAAACAGGCTTAGAACAAGCAGTAGCCGCTCCTAAAGCTTTGGCTAAATCCTCAACAATCGTCCAATTTCCTGGATCTTTAAAACCACGACCAGCACCCACTACTAAAGTAGCATCTGGTAATGGTATTGATCCAGTTATAGGTTTCAATTCAAGAATAGAAGCTTTGCTACCTGCAGCAGTAGTTAAAGTTGATATAGAAGCTACCGATTGTTCTCCATACTCAGCATTACTACTGAAATCAAAATTTCGGTTTAAACTAAAATAACCTACAGTTTCAGACGTTAAAGACAACGAAGCCTTTCCGGAGAAGATTGATTTACTGATAGAAAATTTCCCGGCCGAAAGCGACATCTGCTGAATTCCTGAAATCATCTCCTGTGATGAACTTGCGGCTAAAAGACTTAATAAATTATCAACTTGAATTGATTTTATTCCAAAAACAGAATAACCATCAACTGCTTGAATCAACGGCTGAATACTGGTAGAATCAATCCACAAGCCATCGGTTAATTGAATGACATTAATTGATTTAGATCCAGGAACAGAGCTAAACTTCACATCACCAATGACTAAGAGCAATATTGACTCTGGATTAAATGAGGAAACAAATGAAAGTAATGATTTAGAAGTATCAGAAAGTTGACCTTCTTTTGTTTGAGCAATAATAGCGACCTTTTTCATCTTATAATACGTTTGTCTCAGTTCTTAATAAATCAATTAATAACTCTGCATCATCCGCTTTAATCATCTTGTTTTTACGAGCTGTTTCAGCTATATCTGCTTTAACAATCTGAATTTGACTTGTAGATTCCATTGGCAATACCAAAATTTCTTTTGTACGAGCTGTCATAATACCACGCATAGAGGGAATTTTCCATTCAGCTATGGGCTCTTGACATCCTAATACGGCAGGTAGAGGACAATTAACTTCCATTTTACCTCCATCCATTTCTACTTCTAACTTCAAGCCATCTCCTAAAATATCTAAATGCATTACAGGATTGAAATGAGTATATCCTAATGAACCAGCTACTAAACCGTGAACTATACCTGAATTGTAATCTATTGATTCTTTTCCCATCATTACTAAATCAACTGGATATTGATTTACATAAGAAATAATGGCATTAGCAATTTGAGAAGATGTATTGGGATTACCATCAATCCGAACAGCTGAATCTGCTCCTAAAGCTAAACATTTACGAATAAGAGCTTCTGATTCAGGACCCCCTACATGCAATACAATAACCTCGGCACCATTGCTTTCCTTTAATTCAATAGCTCTTGAAAGGGCATAATCATCGTACGGACCAACGATAAATGTTAATCCTTGGCTACTAATTTGGGAGGTTGATGGATCTATTACTATTTTTGATGTAGTGTCTGGGACACAGGAGATACAGACTAGTATTTTCATGGCAGATTAAATTGTTATGCAAGCATACTAATTTGTTTTTAATTTAGCAAAATGGATCGCAAAGAATTTATTAAAAATGAGATTAATCAAGATCCATTGGATCCATTTAACCACTATTTATTAGCTATAGAATTACAAAAAGAGGGTGCTATTAATGAAGCATTTGAGCAATTTGAGCATATTATTAGAGTATTTCCTGATTATGTGGCTACCTATTATACCTATGCGAATGCTTTATTAGCTGAAACAAGGGAAGATAGAGCCGAAGAAATAATTCGAATAGGAATAGAAGAGGCGGAAAAAAAAGAAGCTGCAAAAGCTCTAAAAGAACTTAAACAACTTCTTGATATTAATTTTTAATTAGCCTAATAAAACTTCTTCCAAGTCTTTTTCAACAACAAGATTGTCAATAATAAATTTTTGGCGTTCTGGCGTATTTTTACCCATATAATAGGTTAATAACTGAGGAATAGTAAAATCCTTTTCAAGAATCACTGGCTCCAATTTGATGTCTTCACCAATAAAGTTTCCAAATTCCTCTGGGGAAATCTCACCCAAACCCTTAAATCGAGTAATCTCAGGCTTAGGACCTAAAGCTTCAATCGCATTGCGACGTTCTTCATCAGAATAACAATAACGCGTTTCTTTCTTATTTCGAACCCTAAATAGGGGAGTCTCCAGAATATATAAATGACCATTACGAACAAGATCTGGGAAGAATTGCAAGAAGAAGGTTAAAATCAACAATCGAATGTGCATACCATCCACATCGGCATCTGTCGCAATGACAATTTTGTTATACCGTAAATTATCTAAGGAATCCTCAATATCTAACGCATGCTGCAATAGATTAAACTCTTCATTTTCGTATACAATCTTTTTTGTTAAGCCAAAACTATTCAATGGCTTACCTCGTAAACTAAATACGGCCTGCAATTGTACATCACGTGATTTTGTTATACTACCAGAAGCTGAATCACCCTCGGTAATAAACAAAGTAGTGTCGTGTCTAGTCTCTGATTTCTCATCCGATAAGTGCACTCGACAGTCTCTTAATTTCTTATTGTGTAAATTCGCTTTTTTTGCACGCTCATTGGCTAATTTCTTGATTCCAGCAATATCCTTTCTTTCACGCTCAGATTGCAAAATACGCTTTAATAACGCATCAGCTGAAGCTGGGTTTTGGTGCAAATAATTATCTAATTCCGTCTTCACAAAATCCCCTATAAAAGTGCGAATCGAAGTAGAATTAGAGTCAGGAGAAATAGTGGTGCTACCTAATTTCGTTTTTGTCTGAGACTCGAATACTGGCTCTTGGACTCTTATTGCAATGGCGCCTACAATACTAGCTCGAACATCAGAAGGATCGAAATCCTTTTTAAAGAACTCGCGAACTGTTCTAACAATTGCTTCTCTAAAGGCAGCTAAGTGCGTACCCCCTTGTGTCGTATTTTGACCATTCACGAACGAATAATATTCCTCTCCGTATTGGTTGTTGTGTGTTATCGCTAATTCAATATCGTTACCCTTTAAATGAATAATGGGATACCGATTTTCTTCAGAATTGGTCTTTTTAGAAAGTAAGTCAAAGAGTCCATTTTGAGAAAAATACTTTTCTCCATTAAAATTTATCGTCAATCCAGCATTTAAATAGGCATAATTCCAGAACAAGGAATCTAAATACTGCGGAATAAAGTGGTAATTCTTGAAAATCGTATTATCGGGCTCAAACTGAACGTGTGTCCCACTCTTTGCATTAGAAGATTCAATTCCTGGTGATTCAGAAGTTAATTCACCTTTGCAAAACTCTGCCCACTTTGTCTGACCATCGCGGTAAGATTGTACCTTAAAGTAATTAGATAGGGCATTTGTAGCTTTTGTACCTACACCATTTAGACCTACAGACTTTTGGAAAGCACCTGAATCATACTTACCACCTGTATTAATTTTGGAAACGCAATCGATCACTTTCCCCAAAGGAATACCCCGACCGTAATCCCGTACTTCTACCTTGTGATCTGAGATTTTAACATCAATGGACTTTCCATTTCCCATCATGTGCTCATCAATCGAATTATCCATGATCTCTTTCACAAGAACATAGATACCATCATCCACCGATGAACCATCGCCTAATTTACCGATATACATACCCGGACGAAGCCGAATGTGCTCTTTCCAATCTAAGGAACGAATACTATCGTCGTTATAAATGGGTGCGCTTTGTTGATTTTCTTCCACTGACATAATTTTACACTAAATTATCAAATAGTTCGCGATTAAGAAAGAGGGGCGATTGAATTAATTAGGCCAAAAAAAGGACTAACGGATTAAAACCCTGTTTCATTGGTTTTTAATGCTGTAAAAAAGGGGATAACTTGCAGTTACTTTGCAATAGTCGTCACTGCGTGACTTAGTCGCTTAAGGCTCAGTCATCGCTTCGCGATTTAGTCAAAAAGTCGCCGCGAAAGCGGCTTAGTCAAAAGGTCTTATGAATTTAAAAGAAAATGTTTTAGAAGGTTTACGTTCTATCAAAGGTAATTTACTTAGAACTGTTTTAACTGCTCTGATTATATCCTTGGGTATTACCTCATTAGTAGGTATACTAACCGCTATTGATGGAATTCAAAGTTCTGTTGATAACTCATTTTCGGGACTAGGGGCGAATTCATTTGATATACGTAATCGACCTGCGATGCAAGTTAGGCGAGAAGGTCAAAAGGAAAAAAGATTTAAAAATATCGATTACCGCCAAGCAACGTATTATAAGTATTTGTTTGCCAGTAAAGGTAAAGTATCCCTGAAGTCAAATGTAAATAACAATGCAATAGCAAAATATTCTTCTAAGAAAACGAATCCAAATGCGAGAGTAATTGGAATCGATGAGAATTTTATGGAATTAAAGGGTTATAAAGTAGGGGCTGGACGTAATTTTTCACAAAACGAACAAATAAATGCAATCAATGTCTGTATTCTAGGCGTTGATATAATTGATCAATTGTATGAAAAAGGTAGCCCAATTGGGACTGAATTAGTTGTATCTGGAATTAAATTAAAAGTAATCGGCGTATTAGAAAAGAAAGGTAATATGATGGGTGGTGGAGACGATCGAGTAATCATGGTCCCATTGGAAACTGGACGTAAAATGGCCGTTGGTAGAAGCCTTAATTTTGACATTACTACCTCATCATCGAAGATAACAAATCTAGATGATTTTATGGAAGAAGCTCGAGGGGCAATGCGAAAAGTACGTATGGATCCCATAGGAATGGAAGATTCCTTTAGTATAGATCGATCGGATTCAATTGCTAAAAGCTTTGAAAGCATCACTGGATCCTTGCGAATTGGAGGATTTGTCATTGGATTTATTACTTTACTTGGCGCTGCTATTGCTTTAATGAATATTATGATGGTTTCCGTGAGTGAAAGAACACGTGAAATAGGTATTCGTAAGTCATTAGGAGCTACACCGGGAAGAATCTTACAGCAATTCTTAATTGAAGCTATTGTTATTTGTTTGTTAGGTGGAATAGGGGGCATTATGCTGGCGATTCCGATTGGAAATATTATTGCACAAGCTATTAGCTCTGGAGCGGCTAGTTTTATAATACCCTGGTTATGGATGATGACAGGTATTATAATTTGTATTTTAGTAGGCTTGTTTTCAGGAATTTATCCTGCCTTTAAAGCTTCTAAGATGGATCCAGTAGAAGCTTTACGTTACGAATAATACAGAATTTATCTAGAGCATATTTGCGAAAGCAAATGATTTAGCCTAGTTTTGCATTGCAATTTTGAATTGCCCAGATGGCGGAATTGGTAGACGCGCTGGTCTCAAACACCCGTGGGTGCAAGCCCGTGCCGGTTCGACTCCGGCTCTGGGTACAAGCCTCTCAAGCAATTGAGAGGCTTTACCTTTTTTAATAGGGTAGGTTTTCTTTCCAAACGCCATATGCATCTGCATAAGCATTCTTCAAACCTGCATCAGGTTGAATCGTTTTCAAGACTTTTATATGACTCACTGCTTCGTCTTCATTGGCATAATATCCTACACCTGCACCCGCGCCTAAAGCCGCACCAAAAGCTCCATCTGATTCCAATAATTCAACCGAAGCGCCGGAAGCATTCACAATAGCTTGTGTGAATAGCTCACTCAAATACATATTAGCTAAACCTGCTTTTAATTTCTTTGGCTTAACGCCAACGTTACCTAACAATTCAATTCCATAGACCATGGAGAAGGCGATACCCTCTTGTGCAGCTCGAATGATATCAGCTGATTGATGTCGATTGAAATCCAAATGAGCGAAACTTCCACCCAATGTTTTATTTTGAAAAATCCGCTCTGCACCATTCCCAAATGGCATACAAACTAAACCATTCGTTCCAATAGCCGCTTTAGCACCTAATTCGTTCATTTGGGAATAAGAGAAGGAAGGGAAGAAATTCTGCTTCACCCAACGGTTTAAAATACCTGTTCCATTGATACACATTAATACACCTATACTTGATTTAGCAGCTGTGTGATTTACGTGAGCAAACGAATTAACGCGATTTTCTTTATCAAACTTCAATTCATTAGAAATACCATATACTACTCCCGAGGTTCCTGCCGTAGTGGCAATATCACCTGGATGTAACACACCTAATGAATAGGCGTTATTTGGTTGATCCCCTGCTTTATAGGTCACTTTCACATGAGGACCTAAACCTAATTCAGAAGCTACATTAGCAGCTATCGTACCGTGATCTGAAAACAAAGAATGAACAGACGGAAAGATGGACTCAGGAAATCCATAATAAGCCATTAAGTCTTTTGCTGGATGGGAAGCTTTAAAGTCCCATAAAATTCCTTCTGAAAGGGCAGAAGCTGTAGTTGTGAAAGTAG
Source organism: Aquirufa sp. (assembly GCA_044353355.1). Taxonomy (GTDB): domain Bacteria; phylum Bacteroidota; class Bacteroidia; order Cytophagales; family Spirosomataceae; genus Aquirufa. The sequence continues at coordinate 704 of JBILCC010000057.1, read as the reverse complement.
ATGTAAAACGACCTGCAATGAAATCACCAGGCAATAATACGTGTGCGATTTTTTCAAAAATGGCAGGTTGATTTTCTTTTACCCACGCTAGTTTAGCGGCGGTAAAATTACCTGGAGAATTCAAGTAATGATTTTGGCAAAATGATTCACTCAATGCTTTATAGGCCTTTTCTCCAAAAGGAGTGGCACGGGAATCACACCAAATAATGGATGGACGTAACACCTGAGCTTCTTTATCTACTACAACCAAACCATGCATTTGATACGATATACCAATAGCTCCGATGTTTTTAGGATCGTATAAACCCGTAGAATTAGCCTTTAAAATGGCTTGTTTTACACAATACCACCAATGCTCTGGGTCCTGTTCAGCAAAACCTGGTTGAGGGGAAGAAATCTCATTTTCAACCTCTGGATAAGAAGTAGAATAAATTAATTGTTGGTTTGCAGCATCAACAATACTAACTTTAATGGAAGAAGTTCCCACATCAATTCCGCACAAAATCATTTTAAATAGTTTTAATGTTAACAATCGGCATAAAGAAACACCAAGTTACAAGTCATTTTACTTTATCCAATATTCAAATAAAGGTAAAATCAGGTGAAATTTACGCATTAATTGGTAAAAGCGGTTCAGGAAAAAGCACCGTCGCGAACCTTTTAGTCGGTTTAAAATATGACCCAGACTATTCTATTAGGATTGA
>JBILCC010000210.1:0-2726 GCA_044353355.1 Aquirufa sp. | reverse complement strand
TACAGATTACAAATCTACTGCTTCTCCATAAGCCGCTTCTGTCGCGCCTTTGAAGGCTTCTGACATCGTCGGGTGAGGGTGAACCGTTTTCATAATCTCGTAAGCCGTACTTTCTAACTTGCGAACCACCACCGCCTCAGCGATCAATTCCGTTACATTGTAACCGATCATGTGAGCGCCTAATAATTCACCGTATTTGGCATCATAAATTACTTTCACGAAACCATCACGAGCGCCGGCAGCCGTTGCTTTTCCGGATGCTACGAATGGGAATTTACCCACTTTGATATCATAACCAGCTTCTATTGCCTTCTTCTCTGTCATACCAACCGAAGAAATTTCTGGGTTGCAATACGTACAGCCTGGGATGTTTGTGTAGTCCAAAGCTTCCGTCTTGTGACCCGCCATTTTCTCTGCACAAATAATCGCTTCTGCTGAGGCAACGTGTGCTAAAGCCGGACCCGGAGTCACATCGCCAATCGCGAAATATCCTGGAATATTCGTTTCGTACCACGCATTCACCGGGATACGACCTTTGTCTACGATAATACCCACTTCTTCTAAACCGATGTTCTCTAAATTACAGATCACACCCGCCGCCGAAAGAACGATATCACATTGGATTTCTTGGTTACCTGTCGGTGTTTTGATGCTCACTTTGCAACCTTTTCCTTTTGTATCTACTGACTCCACACTAGATGAAGTCAAGATGTCGATACCCATTTTCTTGTATTGCTTCGCTAATTCTTTCGAAACATCTTCATCCTCTACGGGAACAATGTTTGGCATGAATTCTACGATCGTCACTTTCGTTCCCATCGCCGCATATACGTACGCAAATTCAACACCGATCGCACCTGAACCGATTACGACCATCGAATCTGGACGTTTTTCTAAGCTCATCGCCTTGCGGTATTCGATTACTTTTTCGCCATCAATAGGCACATTAGGCAATGCACGAGCGCGAGCACCCGTTGCAATCATGATATTTTTTCCTTCGTAAACGGTTTTCTTACCGTCTGCATCAGTTACTTCGACTTTCTTACCAGGTTGGATTTTTCCAAAACCCATAATCACGTCAATCTTATTTTTCTTCATCAAAAACTGAACGCCTTTGCTCATGCTATCCGCCACGCCACGAGAACGGGAAATAACCGCAGAGAAATCAGCTTCAGCGCCTTTTACGGTAATTCCGTAATCAGCCGCGTGCTTGATGTATTCGAAAACTTGGGCAGATTTCAAAAGGGCTTTGGTAGGAATACATCCCCAGTTTAGGCAAATACCACCTAAGGATTCTTTCTCCACAATTGCACATTTTAAACCTAATTGAGAAGCTCGGATAGCTGCTACATAACCCCCTGGGCCTGAGCCTACCACGATCAAATCGTATTGTTGCGCCATTTTATTGCTTGATTTAAATGAATGAGGCCGCAATTTAGCACAAAATCGGGTATATTTGCACTTTATTAAGTAGAAAAACACATGACTAGAGACAGGTTCAATGACCTGAAAGCCAGAATAGAGGCTTTAAGGAGGTATCTTTGACTACGATCACAAGAAATATTTAATCTCTGAACTAGAGACGGTCACCTTGGATCCCGAATTTTGGAACAATCCTGACAAAGCCGAAGGCACGATGCGCGAGATGCGTGGGCTGAAGTTTTGGACAGATGGGTTCGATAAACTCGCGAACGCACAGGGTGATTTAGAAACCATCTGGGAATTTTACGAAATGGGTGAAGCCACCGAGGCTGAAGTGGATGCGGAAGGCGAAAAGCTGGAGGCAAACCTGGAGGCTTTGGAATTCCGCAAAATGATGTCTGACGAAGGCGACAATATGAGCGCCGTGTTAGAAATCAATGCGGGTGCAGGTGGAACCGAATCCCAAGACTGGGCCGCCATGTTATTGCGCATGTACCATATGTGGGCAGAAAAGAACGGCTTCAAAGTACGTCTAGTGGATGAAAATCCGGGGGACGTAGCGGGAATCAAGTCCGTGACTATCGAAGTAGATGGCGAATTTGCCTATGGAAATTTAAAATCAGAAAATGGGGTGCACCGCCTGGTGCGTATTTCCCCTTTTGACTCGAACGCACGTCGTCACACCTCCTTTGCATCTGTTTACATCTGTCCTTTAGCGGATGATACAATTGAAATCGAGATCAATCCCGCTGACATTGATTGGGACACTTTCCGTTCCGGTGGGGCAGGGGGCCAAAACGTGAACAAAGTAGAAACTGCTGTTCGTTTGACCCACAAACCCTCTGGAATCATCATCGCTTGCCAGCAAGAACGCTCGCAATTAATGAACAAAGAAGTGGCATTGCGCCTTTTGAAGTCCAAATTATACCAAATCGAAATTGATAAACGCAACGCTGCTCGCGCCGAAGTGGAAGCAGGCAAGAAGAAAATCGAGTGGGGTTCGCAGATCCGTTCCTATGTATTAGACGATCGCCGCGTGAAAGATCACCGCACCAATTACCAAACATCGAATACGGATGCGGTGTTAGACGGGGAGATTAATGAGTTTATTAAGGCGTATTTGATGGAGAATTAAGAGACAGTAGACAGTAGTCAGTATCTAGTAGTCGGTAATCAGGGGTTGATTTTGGAATCATCCACTGTTACCGAGGCTTCGGTTTCTGCTTCCAATGACGCTAGGTAATCTACTAGTAAGTCCTTGGCATAAGAAAGAGCAAGCGCAAGGGCGTAGGATTTAATGGCAT
>JBILCC010000056.1:0-9473 GCA_044353355.1 Aquirufa sp. | reverse complement strand
ATTTGTCCGGATGAGAAAGTAATAGCTTCTCTAGGATATTGGTGGGCTTTTGAGCGAATATACTCATGCTGATTAGTAGTATAAACAGGATTTTAGGCATAGCTTTTAATGGCATCTGTTATCGTATCAATATCTTCTAATGTCAGAGATGTAGGCAATATTGCCCGGCAAACGGGTGGCGCAGTAATATCTGGATAAGCAAATTGGTTCACTAGAATACCGGCTGATTTTAGGTGTTCGAATAGGCCTGGGGCTTTAGAACAAAAGGCAGGATAACCCGCTTGATAACTAACTGCTACCTCAAAACCCAGTAGTTTTTCTGCGAAGCGATCCGCCAAGGCTTTGCTCTGTTGAGCTTGCTCTTTATAGGCTTCCATCGATTTCAATCCAGCATGACAAAAGGCTGGATTAGGTGGGGATGAACCTACCCAAAAAGAGTCTTTCTTCATTTCTTCTATATTTTTTTTAGAACCTAAAATGACCCCGGCGGGCAAGCCAAATGCTTTAGAAAGGGAGGCCGTTTGAAGTAAATTACCAGCACATGGAAGATGAATTTCTTGAATTCCCACTCGATGAGATTCGTCAACAATTAAGTAATTACTTGGGTCCATTTTAGACGCAAAAGATAAATCAAAGGTTGTAATCCAAGGGGTACCTATGCCATCTGTAACCAGTATTTGGCCTTTTTGATGGGTTGAGATCCATTCAGAATAGCTTCCAGAAAACGGTTTATGTGGATGGCGCCACAAGGCAGGGTGTGCATGAGGCGCCAGGTTCAAAGTTAATCCTTGTTGTTGTGTGAATTGAACGGCAATTTGGGCTGCAGCTAGACCTGAGGAACAGAGGGCAGCTGATTCCACCCCGAAATGGGAAGCTAAAGCCTGTTCGAATTCTTCCCAAATGGAGAATTGTAAATTGTTGCGACGAGAGCTACCGAAGTTTTGGGAATACTGTTCAATTCCTTGTTTTAGTGCATTTTGAAAGGTAGGATGTGCACCAATATTCAAGTAATTCGTACCTCCGAGCCAAAGGTATTCAGATCCTTCAAACACTATTTTCCGACCTGGAATATGATTTTCTGTTAACGAATAGCTCATAGCAAAGTGGCACCGGTTCCGGGTAAATGAGAATAGGAAACCACCCCATACTCGATGGTAATTCCGCTTGAAATAGTATCTTCTACTAATAAACAACCGTCCATATCGACGTAATCTAACAAGGGAAGTAGCTGCGCAATGGCTGAGCAGCCAATGGTTGATTCGGTCATGCAGCCTACCATCACTTTTAGCCCGAGCGTTCTGGCTTTTTTGATCATACGTAGGGCAGGAGTCAAACCGCCGCACTTCATTAATTTAATATTAATTCCATGAAAATAGCCGGCGCATTTTTCCACGTCAGATTCTAAAATGCAGCTCTCGTCCGCAATAATAGGTAATGTAGATTCTAGAAATACTCGTTTCATTCCCTCCCAGTTATCCGCTTTCAAGGGTTGCTCTATGAACTCTACTCCTAATTTTTCCAGTTCAGGGGCGAAATAAATGGTTTGTTCAGGAGACCAGGCGGTATTCGCGTCGACTCTGAATACCGCATTTGTTTCTCGGCGTAAGGCTTCCACGATTTCCAAATCATCTGGGGTGCCTAGTTTGATTTTATAGAGAGGGAAGGGGGTCTCCTGCATTTTGGCAACCATTTTCTCCACCGTATCCATGCCTATGGTATAATCCGTAATGGGATTGTTTGTAATATCTAAATCCCAAATTTCGTAAAGTGGCTTATTGTGCGTCTTTCCCCACAGGTCCCAATAGGCGACATCCAGCGCACAAAGGGCGAACGGATGTTCATCTAGGAGTGTTTTAGACATCATCGCCCAAAAATCACTCGGATGGGGAAGAATATCGTGTGGTAATAAATCGATTATTGACTCAATCTGAGCCTTCATCCTTTCCATCGTAACCCCATAATAAGGGGTCTCAGTCGCCTCTCCAAATCCACTTTTACCATGCCAACTCAATTCCACAATTAAAGTGGGCTGCACATCTCTCGATTCGTGTGCAATCGTGAAGGTGTGTTTTAAGGGTAGATTGAAAGTATGAAGTTTTAGTTCCATACGCGCTTATTTGAGTGGAATAAAGGGTAATTTTTTCGCCTTATCACCCGCTTTTTGCCAAACTAATCCATCTGCTCGGGACCAATTGATCAAGTCGCCAGATCCATTATGAGCTAAAACTTCTCCATTTTCCACCGGGATCCATTGGTCTAACTCTGCAGATGGTTTAGGTAAAAATTTGATTTCTTTTACCTGGTATTCAGGCCATTCACCAGAAACCCAAGGAAGGAAATAAACCCAAAAACACGTAAGAGTTGAAATGGGGTTTCCTGGGAAAGCAAAAACTACTTTTCCATCCGGACGAGTGGCCACTAAAAGGGGCCTGCCTGGTTTTTGAGAAATTTTATGAAAAACTGTTTCAAATCCTGCTTCGGCTAAAACACCTGGAATTAAGTCTTTTTTGCCGGCGGAAACTCCGCCCGACAATAAAATGATATCATTTGATTCTAGGGCCTTATCGACACTAGATTTAATTTTCTCGGCTGAATCAGCTAAATGGCTGGAGTTGGCTTTGAAACCTTTGGACAATAAAACCGACTTCAGCATCATCACATTTGAACTACGAATCTGGTGATCTGCCGGTGTTTCATGCAAGCCTACGATCTCATCGCCTGTAGAGAAAATGTGAACGTGTGGCTTCGATTCTACTTCGATATGGGCTTTTCCTACGGTCGCTGCAATCGCGATTTCTACTGGTCCAATCTTCGTTCTTTTCTTCACTAAAACAGAACCTGCTGGCGCATCAGCACCTTGCAAATGAATAAATTGCCCTTTTTCTAGAGGCGTTTTACCTATATAAGTAGCTATCTTCTTCTCAATACTCAGATCTTCTATCTTGATAATCGCCTCTGTGCCACGAGGAGCGGTTGCCCCAGTCATGATTTCTAAAGCACCATCCGTCTTTTTAATCGCTTTCACCGGTTCTCCTGCAAATAAAATACCTTCGATTTTCCAGGTAGGCGCACTAATATCTTTTACAGCAATTCCATCCATCATCACCCGGTCAAAAGGAGGAAAGTCGCGATCTGCCACTATTTTTTCGGCGATGTTCATTCCAAGCGTCTTTGCCAAAGGCATTTTCTCTGTACGGAAAGGAATGGTGATGTTTTTAAGGAGTTCAATCGCTTCAAGTGGGCTGATCATGTGTATGGTTTTATCGTATTTGTTAAATTTCGCTATTTTTTGCTAATTCTCCTGTATTTTTGTTTTCTAAATTTCAAATCAGCTATGCACATAGACTTTTCTCACTTGCAATCAGATGGCACCCCAGGAATGGTGGATGTTAGTGCTAAAAACGAAACGGTTCGGGAAGCGAAAGCGCAGTCCATCGTATTTTTAGGGGCAGAAATTGTGGGGCATTTTGAAGCGGCAGGTTGGCAAAACAAGAAAGGGAGCATACTTCAAGCCGCGGTCATTGCAGGTACCATGGCAGCTAAAAAGACATCAGATTTGATTCCTTTGTGTCATCCGTTGGGTTTAGATTCCTGTAAGTTTGAAACAGAAGTTTTAAAAGATCAAATTGTCATTACGTGTATCTGTCGATTGCAAGCTAAGACGGGTGTAGAAATGGAAGCGCTGGTGGGTGCCTCTGTGGCAGCCTTAACGGTGTATGATATGTGCAAGTCGGTTTCCAAAGGTATCGTTATCAAAGAAACTAAATTGATCTCTAAATCCGGCGGTAAGTCCGATTTCAAAGCCTAATATGTCTTCTCATCATATCATCCGAGACAAACAAGAACCCGCGCTAATTATCGCGAATGGGGAAGCTTGTTCGTTGGATTTGGTGGAACAATTATTAGAATGGTCACCGACGGTGGTGGTGTTGGATGGGGCTTTAGAGAGAGTCATTTCGCTAGGCATCAAAGTGGATGTCTGGTTAGGTGACTTCGATCATTCACAAGAAGTTGATTACAGCGATTATCCACTGAAAAAGGTGCATACGCCGGATCAAAATTTGACAGACTTAGAAAAGGCCTTTGAATATTTAATAGAGGAGGGTTATCCGGCAGTCAATGTCGTTTGGGCGTCTGGAAAGCGCATGGATCACACGCTGAATAATTTTCATTCGCTGGTGCGCTATGGCCAGAAATTGAAGATTGTGTTCTTTGACGATTATTCAACGTCTTATTTATTACCTCCCACCTTTGAAAAGTGGTATCCAGCAGGAACTCCGCTGTCACTTATGCCTTATGGCGAAGCATTTCAAGTAAAATCATCCGGTTTAGTCTACGATTTAAACCACCCTGAGTTGCGCCTGGGAACTCAGACCAGTTCTAGCAATGAGGCGCGCGAAGATGGAATTGTGAAAATTTCGTACGAAAGCGGTGCAATTATTTTGATGGAGTGCCACGATTAATTTTGTCCTGTTCGGACGGTTTGTAAAATACCGGTCTCGAAGGAACCTCTGGAAAGTAATTCTGCTCCACCCAATTGCCCGGAAAATCGTGCGGGTATTTATAATCAGCTCCGTAATTCAAATCCTTCATCATACGCGTAGGCGCATTGCGTAAATGCAGTGGAACTGGTAAATCTCCCGTTTGTTCTACATAGGCCATGGCTTTGTTGATGGCGTTGTAGGCGGAATTGCTTTTAGGCGAAGTGGCTAAATAGATAACCGTCTGAGATAAAATGATTCTGGATTCTGGATTTCCAATCACTCGAATGGAATCAAAGCAAGATTGGGCTAATAAAAGCGCATTGGGATTAGCTAAACCAATATCTTCCGAAGCCAAAATCAACAATCTACGACCAATAAATTCCAAGGATTCTCCGCCCGCTAACATCCGCGCTAACCAATACACTGCCGCATCTGGATCTGAACCGCGAATCGATTTGATGAAAGCTGAAATGATATCGTAATGTTGCTCTCCGTCTTTATCGTATTGAGCTAGATTCTTTTGTAAACGTTCGGTAACTAAGGCATTTGTCACCTCGAGCTCGTTTCCGCCTTCTGTGGTAATTAAGAGCTCAAAAAGATTCAATAATTTACGACCGTCACCACCCGAGAAATGAAATAAGGCATCTGTTTCGGTTAGGGTAATTTTTTTATCCTTAAAAAGAGGATCCGTTGCAATCGCTTTTTCTAGCATTTGATTTAAATGCTCGTTCGAAAGCGACTCTAATACATACACTTGACAACGCGATAAAAGGGCCGAAATAACTTCGAAAGAGGGGTTTTCTGTGGTTGCACCTACTAAGGTGACGATTCCTTTTTCGACCGCGTTTAAAAGGGAATCTTGCTGGGATTTCGAAAATCGGTGAATCTCATCGATGAACAAAATGGGCGATTGCGCCTCGAACATTCGGTTTTTCTTCGCTAATTCCAAGGTCTCCCGCACTTCTTTCACCCCAGATTGCACAGCAGAAAGCGAGTACATCGTTCGCTTTAGCGCACCGGATAATAAGGTAGCCAGCGTCGTTTTCCCCACACCTGGAGGTCCCCAAAGTATAAAAGACGGCAAATGTCCCGCCTCGATCGCTTTTCGTAAAGGTGCATTAGGACCCACAACCTTTTCTTGGCCGATGTATTCATCCAATGTGGTGGGGCGCATTCGTTCTGCGAGGGGCTGCATCATGTTTCGAAGTTACGTGAATTTTGTAAAATAGAAATAGAATTTGTAGCTTGAAGTCCTAAATAAACCTATCAATTATGAATCATTCTAGACGTTCCTTTTTACGCAATTCGGCTATGGGACTTGGGGCTTTGGCCTTCGCTTCTCCAGCCTTGCAAGCTTTAGCAGCTGCTAAATACAAGAAATTAGTGGGAGTTCAATTATACTCCATCCGCGAGGATATGCGCAAAGATCCACAAGGCACCTTAACCGCTTTGGCAGAAATGGGCTACAAATATGTAGAGCATGCGAATTACATCGGCCGTAAATTTTATGGTTGGGAAGCGAAAGAATTCAAAAAACGCCTAGATGATTTAGGGATGAAAATGCCTTCAGGTCACACAGTAATGGGCAAACCGCATTGGGATGATGCGAAGAAAGACTTTACCGACCTTTGGAAATATACGGTAGAAGATGCCGCTGTCATGGGTCAGGAATTAGTCATTAGCCCATCGATCGACATGGGGATTCGCAAGGATAAGAACCTATTATTAAAGTACATGGATATCTTTAATAAGTCTGGTGAATTATGCCAAAAATCAGGCATGCGTTTCGGCTATCATAATCATGACTTTGAATTCTCTGAGAAATTAGAGGGTGAATTATTGTATGACATCATGTTAAATAATACGGATCCTACGCTGGTTGCGCAACAATTAGATATAGGTAACATGATTAATGGAGGCGGAGTTCCTGCCGAGGTTATGAAGAAATTCCCTGGTCGTTTCGTATCCATGCACGTGAAAGATGAAGTACCTTCATCAGCTGGGCATGAGAAATTCGAATCCACTGTTTTAGGAAAAGGATCTGGCCAAATCGACGTTCAAGCCCTAGTTAAATTAGGAGACAAAGAGGGTGGAACAAAACATTTTATTATCGAACAAGAATCATATCAAGGATTACAACCATTGGATTGCATGAAGCAAAACATTGCTATCATGAGAGGATGGGGATATAAATAAAAAAATACTATGAAAAAAATTGCTTTAATCAGCTTACTAGCTGCTCCCTTTTTAGCGGATGCACAATCTAATTTGAAACCTGTTATCGCTCAAAAAGCAGATGCGATGAAAGACAAGGTTATTGCCTGGCGTCGTGATTTTCACGAACATCCTGAATTAGGAAATCAAGAGGTACGTACGGCTGGAATCGTAGCTGCACATTTACGTTCCTTAGGGATTGAGGTGCAAGAAAAAGTAGCCTTAACCGGCGTGGTGGGAATTTTGAAAGGTGGAAAACCTGGTCCAGTTGTTGCCTTGCGTGCTGACATGGATGGTTTACCGGTAACTGAGCGTGTAGATATTCCCTTTAAATCTAAAGTTGTTGCGGATTTTAACGGTCAAAAAACAGGTGTAATGCACGCCTGCGGTCATGATTCCCATGTGGCTATTTTGATGGGCGTTGCAGAGATTTTAGCCTCAGAAAGAGCGAATTTAGCGGGAACCGTGAAATTTATTTTCCAGCCAGCTGAAGAGGGTGTTTACAATGACAAAGGTGAGACTATTCTAGCGGGTGCTGAATTAATGGTAAAAGAGGGCGTGTTAGAAAACCCAAAAGTTGATGTGATATTTGGTTTACACATTGGTGCAGGAAATGACAATGGTGTAATAGAATACAAGCCAGGCGCAACAATGGCGGCAGTAGACCAATTGGACATTAAGGTCAAAGGAAAACAAGCGCATGGTGCAAGTCCTTGGACTGGAATTGACCCGATTGTGATTTCATCTCAAATCGTGATGGGGCTTCAAACAATCGTTTCACGTTCGGTTAACGTGACGGAGGATCCTGCGATTGTTACGGTAGGTGCGATTCACAGTGGTATCCGCCAAAATATCATTCCAGAGTCTTCTCACATGATCGGTACCATTCGAACTTTTGGCACAGCGCAACGTGAATTAGTGCACAAGCGTATCAAAGATATCGCAACAAATATTGCCGAAAGTGGTGGAGGAAAAGCGGATGTGACGATTGGAACAGGATATCCTATGACCTATAATGATCCGCAATTGGTTGAAAAAATGTTACCTACTTTGCAAGGTGTGAATGGTAAAGATCGAGTAAGAACAGTTCCAGCACACACCGGTGCAGAGGATTTCTCTTTCTTCCAACAAAAAGTTCCTGGGTTCTTCTTCTTTTTAGGGGCAAGACCAGATAATAAAAAAGCGAACGAAGTAGCGGGTCACCACACACCAGACTTTCACCTAGATGAAGGTCAATTCCAAGTGGGTGTTAAAGCCCTTGGTAGTTTAGTTGTGGACTATATGGACATGGCGCAACCGAAGAAAAAGAAATAGATTTTAAGAGACGCGATTTTCGCGTCTCTTTTTTTATACTAGTTTCCTACAAATCTGAATAATGCTAAAAAAATAATTCGACCTACCCTAGGTAAACTAGGGCGATTGAACCCTTTTGCTTTTGTAGTTTAGCCAATAAAATAATTTCAACATGTACAAACACGTATCGTATCTCTGGGATGACGCAAAAGTAGCGTCGCTTGCCGGAAATGAAGTCGACCTTTTCATCTACCGTTCCAATATTTTAGGAGCTGATTTACGCATTACCAATTATGGTGGGGGAAATACCTCGGTAAAAATACTAGACAAGGATCCTTTAACCGGATCTGAGACGGAGGTAATGTGGATCAAAGGCTCTGGAGGAGATATTGGCACTTTGAAGAAGTCAGGCTGTGCGGCTTTGTATATGGATCGTTTGCTTTCCTTGACTAATGTGTACCGTGGTTTAGAATACGAAGATGAAATGGTAGAATTGTTTAATCATTGCATATTTGATTTATCGTCCAAAGCTCCATCCATCGATACGCCCTTGCATGGCTTTTTGCCATTTAAACACATCGACCACTTACATCCAGATGCGGCGATTGCGATCGCAGCGTCTAAAGATGGCGAGCAAATTACGAAAGACTTATTCGACGGACAGATCGGTTGGGTAGGCTGGCAACGTCCTGGTTTCGATTTAGGCTTGCAATTAAAAGCCTGTTTAGACGAGGCAGCCGCACGTGGTGTCCAATTGCGTGGCATTATGTTAGGTTCACATGGATTATTTACATGGGGCGATACATCCTACGAATGTTACCTGAATACATTAGAAGTCATCGAAAAATGTGCGGAATACATTGAATCGAAAACTGCGAACGTTTTTGGAGGAGCTCGTATGTCATCCTTTTCTCCAGAGGAGCGCATTGCTAAGGCAGCTTCCCTGGCACCCGTTTTGCGCGGTTTCTGTTCCTCCCACGTTCAAATGGTTGGTCATTTCTCGGATGACGAACGCGTGTTGCAATTCATTAATTCGAATGATTTAGGCCGTTTAGCTCCTCTAGGAACCTCTTGCCCAGATCACTTCTTGAGAACGAAAATTTCACCATTGGTACTAGGATCGGATGTTTCAGTGGAGGCTTTGACGCCTTTGTTTGCCGATTACCGTCAGATGTATGGAGCTTATTATGATTCTTGCAAGCATGCGAATTCTCCAGCCATGCGTGATCCGAATCCCGTGGTGATTTTATACCCGGGTGTGGGGATGTTTACGTTTGCTAAAGACAAGCAAACCGCCCGCGTTGCCTCCGAATTTTATACAAATGCCATTAATGTGATGCGTGGCGCGGAGGCCATTTCTTCTTACACTTCTTTACCTCGTCAGGAGGCATTTAATATCGAATATTGGTTATTGGAAGAAGCAAAACTTCAACGCATGCCGAAGCCAAAAGCTTTGTCAGGACGTGTGGCGTTTGTCACAGG
>JBILCC010000209.1:0-2737 GCA_044353355.1 Aquirufa sp. | reverse complement strand
AGTATAGAAAAATAGCTACTTAATGAACGTCCACCCATCAAGGGGTGGCGAAAATACAGAAAGTCTTACATTATTCCGGTATAGCGGTTGCTGTTGAATTGATGAGGGTAGAATCCCCACCGATTCCTCCTACACAGCTAAAGTCAAATGCGATGTTCTCAGGCTTAATAAAGGGCATTTTTTGGTATCCATCTAGCGCAAGAGATTTGTCCTCATAGACCTTTTCCATAAATTTAGTGAAGGCTGGCATGGCCATTTTAGCTCCTTGACCTAATTGAATATTTCGGAAGTGGATACTTCTGTCATCTCCACCTACCCATACTCCCGTTACTAACTTTTGAGTGACCCCCATAAACCAACCATCAGAGAAGTTTGATGTGGTACCCGTTTTAGCCCCTATTTCATTTCCAGCTGCTATTGAACTTCGGTTAAGGCCTTCAGCTGTTCCGCCGGGTTCACGAACTGCACCTTGCAGCATAAAGGTCATCAAATAGGCAGTTTCCGGCTTCATGACTGCTTTAGCTGTTGGGGAGAATTCACGCAACACAACTCCATTTTTATCGGTAATTTTCAGGATGATGATGGGGTCGATTTTTTCTCCTCCATTTGCGAAAGTACTATAAGCAGATACCTGTTCAAATACAGATACTTCTGAGGTACCTAAGCAGAGTGAAGGGCCTTCATAAAGAGAACTTGTAATACCTGCTTTGTGCGCAAAATCAGCAATCTTACTCGCGCCTAATGACTTCATTAACTTAGCAGAAATTGTATTGATAGAGCGCCCCATAGCCCTGCGAAGCGTTAAATTCTCGTAACTGTATTTGCCATCTGAATTTTGGGGAGTCCACGTATCATTCGTTAGTCCATCTTCGGTCCCAAATGTTACCGGTTCATCTACATACTTATCGCAGGGTGTAGCTATTTCATTTTCAATGGCAGCGCCATAAACAAAAGGCTTGAAGGTGGAACCCGGTTGACGTTTACTTTGTGAAATATGATCATATTTAAAGTACTTATAATTAATACCCCCGATCCAGGCTTTGACGTGACCATTTGTGGGGTCCATCGACATCATTCCAATATTCAGAATTCGTTTGTAATAACGCATCGAATCGAGTGGACTTAACGTGGTATCAATGTCTCCATGATATGAGAATACAGTCATTTTAATAGGTCGCTTTAATTCTTCCCAAACCCGCATCTCATCATTATTGTAGGCTTCCATCAAATCGCGGTAACGCTGCGTGCGTTTCATCGCTGTTGAAATAAAGCCTTTTAGTTCTTGCATTTTCTCATTTACCCAAGGGTTTCTGCCTGACCAATGTTGATTAAAAGCGATTTGCTCCGCTTTCATGTGTTCTTGTACCGCATCTTGAGCATATTTTTGCATCCTAGAGTCAATACTCGTGTGAATACGTAAGCCGCTCGTATATAGGTTTAATTGCTGATCCTCTGGACGGTCTTTGTTGATTTCTTGAAGGATACTTAGAATCTCTTTACGAATCGATTCGCGTAAATAGGGTGCTGCCCCTGTATTTTGGTTCTCCACTTTGTAGTGCAGATTCAAAGGGTCAGCCTTCATCTTTTCGGCATCCTCTTCCGTTAGGTACTCGTATTTAGCTAGTTGGCCCAAAACGGTATTTCGGCGAGCAAGTGTCCGTTCTGGTCTTATGCGTGGATCATATAGGGAAGGATTTTGTAGTAAACCGATCAAGGTAGCTGCTTCTGGGTAGGTAATTGTTTGGACATTTTTTTGGAAATAGGTACGGCAGGCCACCTGTATTCCGTACGCATTGTTACCAAAACTCACCTCATTCAGATACATCGCTAAGATTTCTTGCTTCGTATATCTTCGTTCTAATTTGATGGCTAAAATCCATTCTTTGATTTTTGCAATCGCCGTTTTTAAACCACCCACTTTCATTAATAATCCCATATAAATGGGGTCATCTTCTCCATACTCTAATGAACGTGTATGGAATAAATTCTTTGCTAATTGCTGGGATATGGTACTTCCTCCACCAGATGTACCGAAAGAAAACAAGACACGCGCCATAGAACGCACATCAATACCCGAGTGGCTGATGAATCGAGCATCCTCCGTGGCCATTAGCGTATTGATAAGGATGGGTGAAAGTTCTTCAAATTCAACAGGATTCCTATTTTCCCGAAAGTACTTACCTATTTCTTCTCCATCTTCTGAGATTAATAGCGAGGCTTCTTGGCTCTTAGGATTTTCTAACTCCTGAAGGCTAGGCATGCCTCCGAATAACCAAAGAAAATTATAATTTACAGAAGTAATAAATAGGATGGCAAATAGAAAAGTGCCGCCAAAAATTTTGTAGGCTAAACCAATTTTATTCACCTTATTTTCTTGCTTAATTTCCATCATTTATTCATCAACTTTAGCATTTCAGTTGCCTCCTTTAGTAGGGGACTTGTAGGGAAGGAAACAACAAACTCTTCCAATAGACGCTTGCATTCTGTTATTTCATGCATTCCTGCTTTTGATAACGCCATTAAAAATACGATTTTATCTTCCAATTTACTACCTGGATAGTTTTGTTGAATTAAAAGACAGTTATCAAAAGAGGAGCTAAACTCTTTTTCTTTAAAACGTTCATATGCCTGCTCATATTTTTTCTGAGCTTGCATTTCTTTGTTTTCAGACAAGGAACCATTCTCTAATTTGAGTATCATGGTTTTAAAATATGAACTCGGATATCGCTCAAACAAA
>JBILCC010000208.1:0-2738 GCA_044353355.1 Aquirufa sp. | reverse complement strand
CGGGCGAATATTTTCACAGCTATTACGATCGCCAAGGCGAGAAGTATTTCTACGATTTATTAAAGCCCATCGCAGACCTAAGCACACTTGTAAACGATGATTTCATCGACTGGGGTGCTTCAGAAACCTTCGCCACTGAAATCGGTGTGGGTGAATGTGCGGGTGTGGTGATCGACTTAGTCGCGACCTTATTATTCGAATCGGACGAAAAGTACGAATGGACTACGGCAGCATTAGAAGACAAACGCTACGCGGATGCCATCTACCACGCCTATAGCGTCTATATTTCAGCAGCGAAAGCACTCTTATTAGATAAATCGATCTTGGTTCCTACACAAAACTCGGTGATCACGAAATTCGATGAAAACTTCGTAGCGACGGGGGACATCGCGGTAGATGCCCCTTCATTCGCTGAATTAGTATTACAGATTAATCAAAACGAGCCTTCAGCAGAGTTTGCCACTCGCTACACCGCTCAAGCATATGCCTTTTTACAATCCGCCCAATTAGTCCGCTCTTAATCGTATGAAAAATTTAAGCCATTTCAGAACTTTAGAACCCCATCCGAAATTATCGGTGGTGGGCGCTGGCCCAGGCGATCCGGAGTTGATCACCTTGAAAGCCATCAAGGCCATCGCGTCAGCGCAGGCCGTTTTATACGATGCTTTGGTCGATAAAATTTTACTGGATCACTGCTCCCCTACCTGCGAACAGATTTATGTGGGTAAGCGAGCGGGTGAAAGCCATTCCCAAGAGGTAATCAATAAATTGATCGTAGAGAAAGCCTATGCTTTAGGACACGTGGTTCGCTTGAAAGGCGGCGACCCTTTTGTCTTTGGACGTGGTCAAGAAGAAATTGAATACGCCCGCGAATTCGGTTTATTGACGGATTACATTCCAGGCATTTCCTCCTCTTATGCGGCAGCTGGTTCAGCTGAGATTCCCTTGACAATTCGAGGGGTGAACGAGAGCTTTTGGGTAATGACAGGGACAAAATCGGATGGCTCTTTAACAGCTGACCTAGCTTTAGGTTTGCAATCATCCGCGACGTTAGTGATCTTGATGGGGATGAATAAGCTAGAGGAGATCGCTACCATATGCCATAAATATGGCAAAGGCGACATCTCTGCGGCTATTATTCAAAACGGGACGATGAAAAATCAACGCATTGGCGTATCTTCGGCAGCAGAATTAGCATCAATGGCTTCGAAAGAGGGCTTAACTAATCCCGCAGTTATCGTCATAGGCGAAGTCGTACGTCAGGCCAAACCGGAATTGTGGCGACAAATCACTAAAACTAGCAAAGAAAATGAGCAATAGAATTAACATCTCCAGCGGTTCCCCATTCGAAGATACGTTCGGTTACTGCCGCGCGGTAAAGACAGGAAATTTGTTAGAAATCTCCGGCACAGTTGCCCTGGTGGATGGCGAAAAAATAACAGCTGACGATCTATATGCCCAAACTTTCAATATCATCGAGCGCATTGCGGTCGTTTTAGAAGAAGCAGGTTCTTCCTTAAAGGATGTGGTCCGTACCCGTATTTTTACGACGGATATGTCTAAAAATGGAGACATCGCACGTGCTCATTCGTACTTCTTTAGCGACATCAAACCGACAACGGGCATTTATGAAATTTCTGCTTTGATCGCTCCACAATATAAAGTAGAAATTGAGTTTACGGCTTGGGTGGGATAAAATTGATAGACCAGTAAAATGCCCTTAATATTCATTAGGGGCATTTTTTATATTTTCCCTGCCTCCCTCTTCAGCAATTCCACATCTATCGGAACAACCCCTAAAGATTCGCAGACTAAGCCTCCGCCTAAGTTTGCGAGCTCCGCAATTTGCTTAGCAGTACCTCCAGCAGCTAAAGCGCAAGCGGCGATAGAAATGACTGTATCACCGGCACCAGAAACATCAGCAATTTGACGAATGTGCGCAGGGATTTGAATTTGGTCTGCTGCATAATCCATATACACACCGCGTTCGGACATCGTCACAAATAGACCCAAAAATGATTGGGAAGCCTTGAAATCAGCTACTGTTTTTGCAATGGCTTCAGGCTTGACGGCCGCAGGCTCTAAACCTAATCCATCCCGCAATTCATTTAAATTTGGTTTGAATAAAGTGGCTCCGCTGTAAGCGAAAAAGTTCTTCTTCTTTGGGTCAACTACAGTAGGAATATTTTGAGCAGACGCTAAAGCGATAATTTCTTGAATCAGCTCCTGACTTAAAACCCCTTTGTCATAATCCTCAAAAAGAATCACATCGACTTCCGGCAACCAAGCTTTCACTTGGGATAATAAGGCTTGAGAAGACGCCGCTGAAATGGGTGCCTCGGTCTCCGAATCCACTCGAATCAATTGTTGAGATCCGGCAATAACACGTTCTTTAACAGTGGTAGGACGATCTTTTTCGGTAATGATGCCTGCAGTAGAAAGTCCAGCAGCTTCTAGAATTCCTAGTAACGTTTCGCTCGTTGAATCATCTCCAATGACCGAGCAAACATAGGGTTTAGCACCCAGACTCGCAATGTTCAAAACCACGTTACCAGCACCACCTAAGCGCGATTCGCGTTTGATGACGTTCACCACGGGAACAGGTGCTTCAGGCGAAATGCGATTCACCTTTCCCCAGGTATAGGCATCCACCATTAAATCGCCAATCACGAGAACGCGTAGGCTTGAAAACTTCTCAATCAGGGTAGATAATGGATTCATAAACATGCTACTTTATT
>JBILCC010000207.1:0-2740 GCA_044353355.1 Aquirufa sp. | reverse complement strand
GCGGAATGCCAGCCGGCTACTGGGACTATTCAGTTTCTTGCTTAGGCGGCAAAATAGTTTCGGGCGATAAAATCTGTGACGAATTGAATTATGAATTCAGATGGCCGGATCCTTTAGAGTTTCCTTTATAATATTTGGGTCAAAATTGTGCTACGCAATAGTTTTTTACCCAAATAGTATAAACGAAATCTCGTCTACGTCTCTTTATAAAAATTAAGAGTTTTTGAGAGAAGAGATAGGAGATAATGGTAAGTGGTAAGCGGTAAATGGTGAATGATTATTAGAACTAGCTTATACTCTCCGAATCGCTTAAGAGAGCAGAAATAAGAAAGTATAGAGAAGAGAGAAGAAATGGAAGGTGCTTAAGGTTTTGCTTAGACCTAATCAGAAAATATTTGTGTAACAACCTTTTCGATTAGGTCTAAGCAAAACCTTAAGCTTCCAATTCTTTCACTGCTAACCATGCCATTAAACCTGGCCCAATTCCCAAGGCTTTTTCATCAATATCAAAACTCGGTGTATGCACCCCACTCGTAATTCCGCGTTCGTCATTGCGTACCCCTAGGCGGTAGAAACACGCATCCACATGGTGTGTGTAGAAAGCGAAATCTTCGCCTGCCATCCAGAGATCAAGATCAACGACATTTTCAGCTCCCATATATTCGATAGCAGCGGCTTTAGAGCGACGCGTAAGTTCTGGATTATTCTGTAAGAAAGGGTACCCTTTTAAAACCTCGAATTCGGCACGTCCGCCCATGGCATCTGCGATGCCTTCGGCCAATTTTTTCATTTTCTCAAGACCTTCAGCGCGCCAGGTTTCATCCATTGCCCGGAAAGTGCCGGCAATATTGACTTCATCAGGAATGACGTTTGTCGCTCCTAGGCCCTCGATTTTGCCGAAAGTCAAAACGGAAGGGAGCTTAGGATTCTTATTTCTGGAGATAATTTGTTGCATCGCCACAATAATGTGGGAAGCAATAACAATAGGGTCTATGCAGGCGTCTGGCATGGCTCCGTGGCCACCTTTACCTATCACTTTTATGTATAATTCATCAGTGCTCGCCATGTACATTCCTTCGCGGAAACCGATTTTTCCGACGGGAACATTAGTGGCAACGTGTTGGCCAAAAATACTTGCTGGAGTTGGGTTTTGTAAGGCGCCTTCTTTAATCATGATGCTTGCACCGCCTGGGGCTTTTTCTTCGGCAGGTTGAAAGAGTAATTTGATGGTGCCTTCGAATTCGTCACGGACTTTTTGGAGAATCTGAGCCGTTCCTAAAAGGGAAGCTGTATGAACATCATGTCCGCAGGCGTGCATGACGCCTGGGTTTTTGGATTTATAGGGAACGTCGTTAGTCTCTTGGATGGGTAATGCATCCATGTCTGCACGCAGTGCGACGACTCTACTGTCGGGATTCTTTCCTTTGATTTCGGCGATAAGGCCGGTGGCGGCGATTTTTTTGGCCTGAATACCCATCCGTTCTAGTTGTTCTAAAACGTAAGCCTGCGTTTGAAATTCCTGATAGGAAAGTTCTGGATTCGCGTGAATATGGTGGCGATTAACCAGGGTGTCAGGGGTGATTTCAGCGGAAAGCTGCTTGATTTTTTCCAATAATGTGGACATGGGCATTGGGTTCATTTATGCAAATCTACGAAATAGGACCTTAATCCGGGAATTCTTAACAAAAAAGCAACGCTAAGTGCTTCCTATTCAGCTGATTATTTTTTAATTTGATGAGCAAATTAAATCGGTTTGTCTATGGCTCAGAAAGTGTTAGTCTTAAATCAGGATTACAGTGCGCTTACGATTTGTTCGATGCCGAAGGCCTTTCTTTTGGTCTATCTCAACAAGGCAGAATTAGTGGCAGAATCCACCACTGCAAAATTGCACTCTGTTTCTAAAACGTTTCCCTATCCATCCGTCATTCGTTTGCAGCGTTATGTCTATTTTCCGTTCAAAGGGGTGATGCTGAATCGCCAAAACATCTTGAAGCGCGACAACCATACTTGTCAATATTGCGGTTCGAAAGATTTCTTGACGATGGATCATGTATTGCCTAAATCACGTCAGGGGCGCACTTCCTGGGATAATTTAGTGACTGCTTGCAAGTATTGTAATTCAAAGAAGGGGTATATGACACCGGAGGAAGCGGGAATGGTTTTAGCACGCCAGCCATTTAGGCCATCTTTTGTTATGTTTTTGCGAAATTTTTCTGGAATTTTGGATCAACAATGGGCGCCGTTCGTTGGGGCTAAACTGGAGACCACCACATGAGTTTTAAAATATCGTTTATCGGTGCAGGAAACGTTACCTGGCACATCGCAAAGGCCTTAGAAAATGCCGGAAATTCAGTTCAAGAAGTCTTCAGTCGAGAGCCCTTAAAGGCAAAAGACCTCGTTTCCTATTTATACAATGCGAAAGTGCACGAAGATTTAGATTTTTCGGAATCCGCAGCCACCGTTTTTTTTCTTTGTGTTCCAGAATCGGCTTACCCAGAGGTTTTAAAAGAATTATTATTGCCAAAATATGCGACGCTGATTCTCGTTAGTGGCACATTTTCCCTAGCGGAGGCTAATTTACTGTATGATCCAGCACGGGAAAGCACGAACCAGATGGGCGTCTTTTTCCCTGTTCAACATCTTGAAGCAGGCCGCCGAATCAAATTAGATCAGATGCCCATTTGCCTTGAAGTTTTGGTAGAAGAGACACAAAATACCTTAGTAGCCTTAGCAAAAGACA
>JBILCC010000206.1:0-2742 GCA_044353355.1 Aquirufa sp. | reverse complement strand
AATGTATGTTTCCTTTCGGGCTCATTCTCTATGGACTTTATGCTTTATTCTTTGTGCTTTATGCTTTTTTTTGATATTCAAGGCCAGAGGTCTTGAATATCAAAAAACTTAAAAGGATAAACCCCAGCACATACACCACACTACCCAGATTCGTCACCAAGGTTCCGATCAAAAACAGGGATGAAATGATGACTAGTATCCAAGGTAAAACGGGATATCCCCAAGCTAGATAAGGTCGTTTTAAGTTCGGTTCAGTCGCACGAAGGCGCAATAAGGAGGCGAAACCAGCTAAATAACTAGCCACGAAAAAGAAGGTTGCGATATCAGAAAGGCGTTCGTTTATTTCCTTGCCTGCTAATAAAAAAATGCAAGCGGAGAAAACGGTTAAATGGGTCGCTGTCGTAGGGGAGCCTGCTGAGTTCACTTCTTCAGCTTGTTTAAAAAATAGACCGTCACGGCTCATCGAATAAATAACGCGCGGGGCAAACATCACTTGCGTGTTTAAGATGCCTAAAATGCTGAGCATTAAAAAGACGGTAATCCAACGACCCATATCTGCTCCAAATAACAACTTCATGGCATCTGCGGCAGCTAATTTACTCGTTGAAAGTGTTTCAAAAGGTAGGCTGTACAGAATGCCAACGTTGATTAATAAATAGATCACGGCTACGGTGATGACGCCAATAAACATCGATTTTGGCATCGATTTAACAGGATCTTTATTCTCTTCTGTGAAATAACTGGCTGTATGCCAGCCGTCAAATGCATAAAAGATGGACAACAAGGCCGTCATGATGCCAGTCGTTAAAGGTAATCCAGTGGGTGCTGTAGTTTTCTGCAAGAAAACGCCACCATCACCGTATGCAAAACAGATGGCTATGAAAATCATCAAGGCGACAGCTTTAATGCCACTAAGCCACTCTTGGGATTTGCCAGCCATGACGACGCCTAGTTGATGGAAAAACCACAACAGAGCAAGAATTCCGATGGCACAATAAACTAAATAGGGGCTTAAACTGGGGAAAACGATGATGAGGTATTCACTGAAAGTATAGGATCCGAAGCCTAAGGCGGTGACGGTTCCTAGCCAGCTCGTGAGGCCCACTAAGAATCCTATGTAGCGACCAAATGCGCGTTCTGCATAGCCATACCAAGAACCTGCTTTGGGAATCGATAAGCTTAACTCCAAAAGGCAGCTCACGCCTAATAAGGCATAAATGGCTACTAAGACCCATAAACTAAGGATTAAAGAGGGTTCATGTAAGGAGGCTGCAATGGGTCCTGGTTTACGCAAAATGCCGGTTCCTAGGGTTCCTCCTAATGTGACAGCGACACCGAAACCTGTGCCTAAGACTTTCCAGAGCTTATTTTCCATTCAATATGTATTGACCTACGGTAGGGAAGTGGTCGGAGTATTTTATGTTTCGCAGGGTTTGAAAATTGACAGCTTTCCATTCGTCTGAGAAGAATTGATCGTCAATGCGAACTAAATAGGGGCTGCGATTTAAGGTAAAACCAAAGCCGGATCCCGCTTCTTCAAAGGAATTTTTCAAGCGTTCTCGAATAGTGCCATAAGCCCAACCTGAAGGCGTTTCATTTAAATCTCCTACCACTATGATGGGATAGGGGCTTTTTTGGATAAGGCGATTAATCTGATCCATCTCCTTTGCGTGTTCAATGAAGCCCTTTCGGAGTGAGGAAATGATGCCGCGTCCTTCTTTTTTCGCATCCGTATAATCTTGTAATCGTATTTTAGAGGTTACTTTATTCACCCGAATTCCCATCGACCAAAGCTGCAGATTAATTACCCTAATCGTATCTTGATCTTTTACGATATCGGTTAACAAATAGCCGTTCGCTGAATTATCAAATTGCACACCTTCTTCATGGATGATGGGGTATTTTGAAAATACCACAAGCCCCATTTTTTCGTGTGTATCAAATAATTGCTTTTTCAGCGGAATGAAGGCGTAGTGTGGGTATTTTTCTTTCAAGAAAGAGACCGTGTGGTAGGCCTTGCGATCCGAATGGGAATAGAATTCTTGAAAACATTTGATGTCTGCATCGTAATCACGGATGAATTTTTTGAGATCTTCTAGTTCTTCTTTTTTGGCCTCATACTCGTTTGAATACATGCCAAAAACATTATAACTCATCACTGTCAACGGTTTTTGTAAGGTGGCCACCGTTGAATTGAAACTAATCGTTCTTCCGATAAATCCATAACCAAGCAACAGGACGATCAAGGGTAAAAGCGCTCGCTTCGCTCGCTGAAAAATCCAATAAATTAACGAAAAGAAGCACAATAACTGTGCGTAAGGCATGGTCATCATGATAAAGCCGGCAAACCAATGCTCTACGATGAGAGAATAGCTTAATAGATAGGTCAAAAGCGTGTAAAGGCATAATGGCAGGGTGCCTAACCAGATCAAGGAAGAGATGATTTTTTTCTTTAACGGTGCCTTCGTATTTCGCTTAGCCATGTCCAAAGATACACATTGTCTTGCATTTTATAAATTTTCAAAAGAGGTTTGGGTTATTTCAAAATATTTTCTAATTTTGCAATCCCTTTAGGAAAGAACAATTTTAAATACTAGATACGATGGCAAAGGTTTGTCAAATTACAGGACGCAAAACTCAAGTAGGAAATAACGTTTCTCACGCTAATAACAAGACTAAGCGTAAGTTCTACCCGAACTTACAGACTAAGAAATTCTTCTTAGAGTCAGAAGGTGTTTGGGT
>JBILCC010000205.1:0-2752 GCA_044353355.1 Aquirufa sp. | reverse complement strand
GGAACATCAAAAAAATCGAAAAGAAAAGGGCTAGCTTAGAGTCCGCAGATTAATACCGCGGATTAGTTTCGTAGATTCACTAACCAGCCGAAAATAGCTGCGGTTATAAACATAATGATGCTATAAATCACCGCTGGTATCGTCATCGTACCATTCCCTATCACATTCAAGGCTATAAAAATGGCCAAAGATCCATTGTGAATCCCTATTTCCATCCCAATAGCAATGGCTTGCTTCTTCTCTAAATTCAACAAACGCGGCAGAAAATAACCAATCGAAAGGCAGGCCACATTAAATAAAAGACAAGCTAAGCCTACGGTTTGAATGTCGTACATCAGGTGATCGCGTTCTTTCCATCCGGCTAAAAAGATGATCAAGGCGAGGAAGATGGCCGACATCATTTTTACCGGGGTCTCCAGCCTGTGCGCGAATTCAGGAGCCTTTTTACGAATAAGCATACCGATTGAAACGGGCAAAATGACAATCAAACATACTTCTAATACTTTCGAAAATTGCAGCGGAACGTAGGTATCCTGTGCCATCAATAGTTTCATGGAAAGATTGACGATGAAGGCAATCGAGATGACCGAGAGGATGCTATTTAAGGCAGTAAGAGTGACGTTAAGAGCTACGTCCCCTTTGGCAATATGTGAATACAAATTGGCAGAAGGGCCTCCAGGTGCAGCGGCTAATAACATTAATCCGACCGCTAATTCAGGGGGTAAAGCGAGGGCTTTAGCGATGAAAAAGCAGATGATAGGTAAGAGTATCATCTGGGTTACGAGGCCCACGATGACGGCTTTAGGGTATTCGTATACGCGTTTGAAATCTGCGGTGGTGAGCGATAAACCTAGACCAGTCATAATGATGGCGAGGGCGACGGGCATTAAAACCACGGAAAGAAAGCTTGCTTGCATGCGAATTTTTTTAAACCTTGCGAGCATTAAAATTAAAGAAATACTTGATCTTTCTATTAAAAATATTGGTTCGTTTTGCGCTGCGTATCTTTTGCCCGTCCATCGTGGTGAAAAATGCGAAGCTGATGAATACCAAAGGACCCGTTTTATTAGTCGTTAACCACCCAGATTCGTTTTTGGACGCCGTGATTATAGGTGCTCTTTATCCTAGAAATATCAATTATTTAGCGCGGGGGGATGTATTTAGAAATCCGATTTTCGGCTTTTTGTTAAGGCAGTTGAATATGCTTCCGGTATTTCGGCAACGAGAAGGGAAAGAGCACCTTCACCTGAATTCTAACACCTTCCGCCAGGCGGTGGAGTGCCTCCGCAACGATGGAATTGTGTTAATTTTCATCGAAGGAATTTGTCTGAATACGCACGAATTGCAACCTTTTAAAAAGGGGGCGAGCCGTATTTTAGAAAGTGCACATGCGGAAGGGATCTTCCCGATTGTTCAGATTGCAGGAATTGGCTATTCGAGTTTTACGGCTTTTGGGAAAGGTATTCACCTGGCTTTTGAAAATATGTCATGGCCCACGCCCATCGTGGAAGCGGCGGATCGGGTACAGTTTAATTCGGCGGTTTTCGAGAAGATGGAACGCTTGATTGAGGTACCGCGGCACGTGGGATTTTCGCGCGGGTTACTTTACTATTTTGCTTTGCCTTTGTATATCCCGGTGCGGACTTTTGCCTATGCGAAGACGAAGGATTCCGTCTTTTATGATTCGGTGCTATTCGCTTTATTGCTCTTTGCTTTTCCCGTTTATGTGGCGCTCGTAGTGACGATCGTTCTGAAAGTCAAATTAATTCTGGGCTGATGAATTTTTGTACTGGGCGGCAGGCGGTGTAGCCAGTGAGTTTGGGTTTCGCCCTTCATCACTAACAAACTTCCTGCTTCTAAAAAGACGTCTATTTTTTCGCCGGTTTGTTTGTGCTTGAAACAGAATTTTCTTTCTGCGCCAAAACTAAGCGAGCCGATCGCTCCATTTTTTCGCAAATCTTTTTCGCCATCGCTGTGCCAGGCCATCCCTTCGGAGCCGTCGTGGTATAGATTCAAAAGACAAGAATTATAGGTTTCGCCTGAGTGTTTTTCGGCGAGGTTTTTTAAGGCGAGTAATTCCGGCGTCCAGGGTAAGGCCGTCTTTGTGGTATTAGAATAAGTGTACGAAAAGGGCTCTTCGCCGTACCAGGCTACCTTGCGTTTCGTGATGATGCGTTTGCCATAAATAACCGCCTCATCGTTTCGCCATTCGATGCGATTCAGTAGTGCCTCAGCCATAGTGGAAGCCTCTTCTGAAGACATCAATTTTCCATAATAATGGACGATTCCGTCGCCTGGAAGCAGGTTTATGGAAGGGTCAGCAGGAAAATCGAATAGTTGCATAGTTCGTTTTTTGGCGAGGCTATTTCTTCTTAGGAAGGGAATTTTTTGTGGTGTAAAAATAGGAAAATATCCCTAATTTGCGGCATGGAAAAGCCTTATATCGTCGATCAAAAATTCGAGAAAGAAAGCACACTCGTCCTAGGCGAATACGAACATTGCGTTTTCAAAAACTGCAGCTTTGAATCAGCTGATTTTAAAAATTTTCAGTTTGTTGATTGCACCTTTGAATCCTGCAATCTTAGCTTAATCAAACTAAGCGGTGCTGCACTCCAAAAGGTTCACTTCAAAGATTGCAAAATGCAGGGCCTTCGGTTCGAGGCTTGCAATCCTTTTTTATTCGAAGTTAGCTTCGATACCTGCGTCTTAAATCTGTCCTCATTTTACCAAATCAAGGGTAAAAAGACAACAT
>JBILCC010000204.1:0-2762 GCA_044353355.1 Aquirufa sp. | reverse complement strand
ATATGCCGAGCCTGAACTAGCGCACGCTTTGTTGCAAAAGATTACGGATTCTACGATTTCATATTTGAAAGCACAGGTCGCGGCTGGGGCTAATTTGGTCCAGATTTTTGATTCATGGGCTGGAATTTTATCGCCAGCGCAGTATTCGGTGTTTTCAACTCCTTATCTTAAGCAAATTTGTGATGCGGTAACGGAGGTTCCGGTGACGCTTTTTGCCAAAGGCGCATTCTTCGCTCGCGAGGAAATGGCGGCACTTAATTGTGCAACCATTGGTTTAGACTGGAATATGGATATCGCTGAATCGCGTCGCTTAGTAGGGTCTAACAAGACTTTACAAGGAAATTTAGATCCTTGTGCCTTATATGGTGATTTCAAGACGGTGGAAGCGGAGACTAAGAAGATGATTGACCAATTTGGGACGCAGCGTTACATTGCTAATCTTGGTCATGGAGTTTATCCGGACATTGACCCAGATAAGGTCCAGTGTTTTGTGGATACGGTTCAGAATTATAAATAAAAAAAGCCTCGCGATGAACGAGGCTTTTTCTATGAATAAGCTAAAATCTTATTTCGCCGAATAATTAGGTGCTTCTTTCGAGATGCTCACATCATGTGGGTGACTTTCTTTCACACCGGCTGAAGTGATTTTTACGAACTTCGCTTGTTGCATGGCTTCGATAGAGGAAGCTCCGCAGTAGCCCATTCCGGCTTTTAGTCCACCTACCATTTGGTATAAAATTTCCGTCACGGAACCTTTGAATGGTACGCGACCTACGATTCCTTCTGGAACCAATTTCTTGATATCGTCTTCCGCGTCTTGGAAGTAGCGGTCTTTCGATCCATCTTCCATGGCCTCTAAGGAGCCCATTCCGCGGTATGATTTGAATTTACGTCCTTCCAAAATGATCATCTCACCTGGTGCTTCGTCTGTTCCTGCTAATAGGGAACCGATCATAACGGTGCTAGCGCCTCCTGCAATGGCTTTGGCCACATCACCTGAATAACGGATACCACCGTCAGCAATGACTGGGACATCGTATTTTTGTAAAGCTTTGGCCGCTTCATACACCGCCGTTAATTGTGGCATACCTACACCGGCGATAATACGCGTCGTGCAAATACTGCCTGGGCCTACGCCTACTTTCACGGCGTCAGCTCCTGCTTCTGCTAGAGCAACTGCTGCTTCGCCTGTGGCAATGTTACCCACGATCACATCCAAGGTAGGGAATGCTTTCTTTACTGATTTCAAGGCGTCGATGACGCCTTTCGAGTGTCCGTGCGCGGTATCAATACTGATAACATCGACGCCCACCTGAACTAAAGCTTGTACACGGTCTAATAAATCTGGCGTTACGCCTACAGCTGCACCCACGCGTAGACGGCCTAGGGAATCTTTCGATGCTAAAGGGTGTGACTTACGCTTCAATATATCTTTATAAGTAATCAAACCAATCAACTTTCCATTTTGGTCGATGATCGGTAATTTTTCGATTTTGTATTCTTGCAAAATGCTTTCGGCCTCTTCCATGCTGATTCCTTCTTTGGCCGTAATCAAATTGTCCTTCGTCATGATCTCTCTCACCGGACGTGCGGTTTGCTTTTGGAAACGTAAATCACGGTTCGTCAAAATTCCTACTAAGCGACCATCGTTATCAATCACTGGTATACCTCCGATCTTGAATTCCTTCATGATGCGTTGCGCATCGCCTAAAGTAGAATTGTCTTTCAAGGTCACTGGATCGATGATCATCCCTGATTCAGAACGCTTTACCTTCCGAACTTGTGCAGCTTGCTGTGCAATCGTCATGTTCTTGTGGATGATTCCAATGCCGCCTTCTTGCGCTAAGGCGATTGCTAAATCGGCTTCCGTAACGGTGTCCATCGCAGCGGAAACAATCGGAATATTTAACCAAATATTACGCGTAAGGCGAGAGGAAGTACTTACTTCACGGGGTAAAACCTCTGAATAAGCGGGAAGCAAAAGTACGTCGTCGTACGTTAAGGCTTCAAAAAGAAATTTGGTGGAATCAAGCATAGCAAATAATTTGAACCGGGTGTTGATTGAGTGCCCTTATTTGCAGGACAAAATTACACGAAATTTCTCAAATATTTCAATCCTTTTCTGAATTTTTCTCTCAGATTTAGATTTTTAGCTGTAAATTGCGGCTTGAATTTTAAGCCTTCGTAATGAACTATCAACCTCAGGATTTTCTTCCTATTTTTGTTCAGCTAGCAGCTGCTTTGGCATTTATCGTTGCTACGATGTTAGCCACTCACGCATTAGGTCCTAAAAGACATTCTAAAGCGAAAGATGATACTTTCGAATGCGGGATTGAATCGATCGGTGATGCGCGTACCCCTATCTCAGTTAAGTATTTTCTAGTAGCCATTCTTTTTGTGCTATTCGATATAGAAATCGTCTTCATGTATCCTTGGGCAGTGAATTTTAAAGAATTGTCTTGGAATGGATTTTATGAGATGTTAGTATTTATGGGCTTGCTTCTTGTAGGCTTCTTATACGTATTGAAAAAAGGAATTTTAAAGTGGGAAAAATAAACATATTGGTCTTGCCAAAGTTTATATATTCAACAGATAATTAAGATATGAGTAATTCAACAGTTCAAGTGGCTGAAGCGCCTCCAGGAGTAGAGGGAGCGGGTTTTTTCGCTACTTCTTTAGATAGTTTAGTGGGTTTAGCGCGCGCTAACTCGCTTTGGCCATTACCTTTCGCAACTTCTTGCTGCGGTATTGAGTTTATGTCT
>JBILCC010000203.1:0-2765 GCA_044353355.1 Aquirufa sp. | reverse complement strand
TGACTTGAAGAACTATTCTTTCCGCGGTAGTGGAATTTATTGGATGCAGGGCGTATCGATGGACGATTTTGGCCATAGAACCCTACGCGTGCAACAATTGAGGAAGTTAGCATGGCGGGTGGATCCACGGTACGCTTAAAGCATAGAGCATAAAGAATAAAGGAGATTAGAGATAAGAGAGTAGAGAGAGGAGATGGAAAATCTATACTCTCTACTCTGTAATCTATGCTCTTTAATTTCCTCCGGACTCATTTCCTCCGGACTACTGAATACTGGCTACTGATTACTGTCTACTGCCGCTTGCGGCGCGTAAACCTTTTTCCCTTATCTTGCGTTATGCTATAAAATATAATCACATGAAAAACATTCTAGGATTAGTACTCGTATTCATAAGCCTGCAGGCTTGTGGACAACAACCAAAACAAACGCCTAAACAAACGATAGCAACAAAGACGATGGAAAATTTGCCTAAAACAGAAGCCGAATGGAAGGCTAAATTAACAGACGACGAATATTATATTTTACGCCAAAAAGGCACCGAACAGCCCTATACTGGCAAATTCTTGATGCATAACGAGAAAGGGATGTATACTTGCAGAGGTTGTGGAGCCCCTCTTTTCAGCTCTGATTCTAAATTCGATTCACATTGTGGATGGCCTAGTTTTGACAAAGAAGTGAAAGCAGGCGTTATCAAGGAAACCATTGATAATACGCTTGGCATGCGCCGTATCGAAATTACCTGCGCGAAGTGCGGAGGTCACTTAGGCCACATATTTGACGATGGCCCTACGGATACAGGATTGCGTTATTGCGTGAATTCGGTGTCGATAGGATTTGAAGCGGTAAAGAAATAGAGAAGAGATAGGAGAGTATAGAGAAAAGATGGTAAATGGTAAGTGGTGAATGTTTTCTCTATGCTCTCTACTCTATAATCTATAATCTCCACTTCCTACTGTCCACTGACAACTGTTAACTATGTCCCCCATCATCCCCTATTTCCAGTCTATTTACCCTCTGAGCGTAGCTTCTCAAGAGGCATTAGCAGATATTTGCCGGGAGATTAGTATTGCTAAAAACCAGGATTTACAATCCATCGGCCAAACCTGCAAGACCCTTTATTTTTTGAAAAAGGGAATGGCACGTATTTATTACGTCAAAGATGGAACGGATGTGACAGAGGGCTTTTATGGCGAATTCAACTTGATTGCGCGGGCTGAAAGCCTTTTTGCGGGTAAGCCTAGTCAAAAAGGCATACAGGTTTTGGAGGATTCGGAGCTTTGGTCCATTGATACGTTTGCTTTAACTTCTCTGTACGAGGAGCACCGTGATATTGAGCGATTGTTCTCGAAATTGTTTGAAAAGGCCTATGTGGAGACTATACAACGGATAGAAAATTTGCAGTTTCATGCGGCAGAGAAGCGCTATCACTTATTAGAGAAAGAGCAGCCTATGGTATTAAAGAGGGCTCCATTGAAATTTATTGCTTCTTATCTGGGAATCACACAGGTAAGTTTGAGTCGCATTCGCGCGAAGAAATCCTAATTTAACATTTGTTAAGTGCTTTTGGCGTTCAGCTGAGCACCTTTGTGTCAAAATATGACGCAAATGGAAGTTCGGTTCGGATTGAAAGAGAATTGGCAGCAGTTTAGTTTGTTGGTTTTAGTGAATGCCTTTGTGGGCGGGATGGTCGGCCTTGAACGTTCTATTTTGCCTCAATTAGCGGCTCAGGAATTTCATATTGCCTCTCATTCGGCCATATTTTCCTTTATTGTAGTTTTTGGTATTGTCAAAGCTTTAACAAATTACTTCGCTGGTCATTTTGCGAATGCGTTAGGCAGAAGGCGTTTGTTAATTTTCGGTTGGCTTTTTGCGATTCCCATTCCGTTCTTGTTGATGTGGGCGCCCACTTGGAATTGGATTGTGGCTGCTAATGTACTTTTGGGAATTAATCAGGGCCTCGCTTGGTCTAGTACCGTGACTATGAAAATTGATCTAGTGGGGGATAAGCAGCGGGGTTTAGCCATGGGAATTAATGAATTTGCGGGGTATTTATCCGTCGGTTTGGTGGCGCTTTTAACGGCCTGGATTGCGAATACGTATGGTATTAGACCTTATCCCTTTTATGTGGGGATTGTATTTGTGTTTTTGGGCTTGTTGATTTCTTGGATTTGGGTGAAAGATACTCGGTCATTTGTCCAAAAAGCGGCCCAAGAAAGTACACTTCCTTTGCTTAAAAAACCCTTTTGGGATACTTCTTTATTGCATCGAAATTTAGGAGCTATCTCTCAAGCAGGGCTCGTCAATAATCTGAATGATGGAATGATATGGGGGCTATTTCCCCTTCTATTAGCTAGCAAAGGTTTTGATTTAGGCCAAATAGGGATTATAACGGCCATCTATCCCCTGGTTTGGGGCCTAGCGCAATTAGGGACTGGTCGTTTATCCGATTTTATTTGCCAAAAAGATTTGTTGTTTATCGGCATGCTTCTTCAAGCCTTTGCCATATTAGGTCTTATTTGGGCTCAAACATTCGCCGCTTTCGCCATCCTATCCTTTGTGATAGGACTAGGAACAGCGGTTGTCTATCCGACTTTTTTAGCATCCATCGCAGAAAACACACACCCAGCTGATCGGGCTGCTAGTTTAGGCACTTTTCGCTTATGGCGTGATTTAGGCTATGCCTTTGGAGCTATATTAACTGGTATTTTAGCGGACTATTTCGAACTGGAAGTAAGTGTACTCGTTATTGGATTATTGACGTTGGG
>JBILCC010000202.1:0-2771 GCA_044353355.1 Aquirufa sp. | reverse complement strand
TTTATTTTAAACCCACAACATTAGAGTATGGTCTATGGTTGACATTTATTTTCAATCCACTATATTTGTCACATGCTAATAAATGAACTATCAAAAAGAACGGGGCTCTCTGCACACACCATTCGATTTTATGAGAAATCGGGGTTGATCGAGGGGAAACAAGACGATTCTGTTACTTCAAATAATTACTTCCACTATGATGAAGTAAGCGTTGAAAAATTGGAATTCATTAGTGATGCAAAGTCGGTAGGCTTTACCATTAAAGAAATAGGACAAATCATTAATGCGTGGTATAATAATGCTTATACCAAAGAGCAAAAGCTTGAAATTCTAGCCGAAAAATTGGTCTCTTTAGAGCAAAAGATGAAAGAGATAAAGGAGATGAAGAAACTATTACTTCAGTTCAAGGATGACGTGTTAAACGATAGGTGCTAGTCTTTTCGTATTTATCAAATACAAAATATGCTAATAAATAATAGGGCTACGAGATGAATTTATCCTTGGAAACTGAAAGGCTATTTATTAGACCTTTAGTGATTAATGACACTGATTTTATTATCCAATTATTAAACACCAAAGGTTGGATTCAATTTATTGGAGATAGAAATGTTAAAGACACCAAATCTGCAATTGAGTATATCCAAAGAATTTTATCAAACAATCGGTTTTTTTACAATGTATTTGAAATCAAAGAGACTAACACCCCTATTGGGATAGTTACTTTTCTTTATCGAGAAAACTACGATAGTCCTGATATTGGTTTTGCCATGTTACCTCAATATGCTAAAAAGGGGTTTGCGCATGAAGCAACCAAAAACTATTTAGAGAAATTAAGAGAGAATAACATTGGAAAAATAATTGCAATAACAAAACCAGAAAACGAAAACTCTAGTAGCCTTTTAATAAAACTTGGCCTTCAATTTGAAAAAACTTCTTAGAAAATGATGAAGAGTTAGATATGTATTCAATCTCCACTAACTCGTATTAGTCAGCTTATTTGATAAAACAAAAAAGCCGATCAGAAATGAACAGTTTGCCCCCTTAAAGGGTGAAATATTACAGCCGTTTTTTACAATTTAGACAGATTTTCCAAGTCATTTAAATCCTTGGCTCTACCACTTATTTCCTTGTTTCTTTTCAGGTCATTGATGTGGATTACTTTCATTGGGATTTCTTCAAAAACAGTTTCCAGTGCATTTTTATAAATTTCTTGGAAAGTAAATCCAGAAATTTCTTTCAAAATTTCAATACATACAGGAGGTCTTCCAAAGGTATAAACATTTATATGAGCTTGGTGAAGAAAGGACTCTTCAGTCATATCAAAGAGAGGCATTTGAAATTGTTCAAAAGCTTGAGCCAATTTATCATAATTATTTTTTGAAACCTCCACAAATATATCGATGTCTCCTGTAGTTCGGGGGAATCCATGATAGATAACGGAATATCCTCCAACCAGAACATACTTAACTTCATTTTTATTCAAAGCCAATAAAAATTCTTGAAAGTCTGGATTAAAAATATTGGCCATGGCTACTTTTTGCGTGTTGAAAACACGGCTTTGTCCATTTTAGGAGGATTCCCAAAAGGATAATTAAAAGAAACACTGTTTAAATAGGCAAAAACCTTACCTATTTCTTCCTTGCTCATTCCTACGTAATGTGTAGCCTCTTCTTTTTGATCAAAAAGGTTTCCAGAGGTGCTATACGTTCTATCAAATTTTAGCATAATCAAATATACTATGAATTTTTTTAATCCTTCAAACAACCCGAAATACAACAAAAAAGCCGATCAGAAATGATCGGCTTACTCCCCTTACAGACGAAAGATCCAAAATAATGCGATGATTGAGTATGTGACTATTCGGAAATTAAAGGGTTAATCTTAGAAATAGGTTTCAGGATTTTTTTAGAAAATCTTAGTTCCGAACCAATTAACAATCAATACTAGAACTACAGCAAGATGAATGAATAAAATAGCCTTTTGCCAATAAGGTACTTCATTCCAATTTTTAGAAGCCCAAGGATTAAATGCAAGAGCAATCCCAAATGAAGACATTGCAGAACCAAGGTCTTTAGAAAAAAATCCTTGAAATAAGCCTATAAGAACAAACCCTACATACAGATATTTAGAAAATGGAGTTATCATATATCACAATCAATCTATTACAACTAAAAAAGGTTACACTATAAAAGTATAACCTTTTTATCATTACTGCTCCCTTATTAAATGGAATGTTGCAACCAATAATATCATTTAAAATACAGCTACTATGATTTCTCTTTTTCGAATGCTTCTTTCGCAATCATAATGGCAGTCATTGCTTTTGGCCAACCTACGTAAAATGCTAGATGCGTAATAACTTCCACAAGCTCCGCTTCCGTCAAGCCGTGTTCCTTAGCATAGTTTAAGTGAAATTTTAGTTGGTTGGAGTGTTCTCCTGCAACCAAGGCCGCAACGGTAATTAAACTCCTCTCACGCCTCGAAAGCTCTTTGCCTTCCCATAAATCTCCAAACAATACATTATCTGTGTAACCCAATAATCTTGGGGCAAAATCCCCTAACATTTTTTCTGCGGCCGAAACGTTCTTTTCTTCAGTCATTTTTTATATAATTTTAACAAATTTAATAAAGTTACAACCAAAAAAAATGTCTCTTGACAGAAAGATAGGATGGTTTTTAAACAAAAAAAGAGGTCGAAATGACCTCTTTTTTAATCTAGCTCCCCTTACTGACGAAAGATGCAAAATAATGCGATGATTGAGTATTTCACA
>JBILCC010000201.1:0-2786 GCA_044353355.1 Aquirufa sp. | reverse complement strand
CGAGACAAGAAATTGGGTGCATTTCGCACGCGAAGCCCCCAGCTTTCTAATATCTGTACTCCCTGTTTCCAATTTTCTGTGGGAGGAAAAGAAGCTGGTGACAAAATCGCGACTTCGTCGCCTGGCATTAAATACGGTGGGATAACCCGAGTCATAGTGTAAATATCTGTTTTTTTTGTAAGATCCTCAAATGATAAATTTCTTTAAAGTCCAAAAATTCGTACATATATATTGTTAACAAGTACTAGGATAGAATCACCTACCTTAGTCATGGCTTTTCTCTCACGGATTTATTTGCTGTCCATATAAGGAATGAATTGGTCAAGCCGTTGGCCTTAGTGATCTTGTCTTTATTCGGGGTTTGGATGGCTTGGGACCTGTTTAGAGAAAAACAACCTCAGCAATGATGTCCTGTTGAGCTGTTTTATTCAATAGCTCAATCATCTTCTGTTTCGCCATCAATAATTCCTTCTTCAATGGAGCTGAATCGATCCCTAAAAATAGTTTTTTATCCTTTATATAGATCTTGGTTGTCCTAGCAGCGATAGGTTTTCCCATAATTTCTTCCCAGTGTGCCACGATATACGTCTCGTCGAATTTATTCTGCAACTTATAGACACGCAAAAGGGATTCGATTGCCTCTTTCAAGCTCATATTATCCTTACTTCGGGTAGAAGCTCGGGGGCCTTTTGGATTGAATGGTGAATCGATCATGCAGGGTAATTTATCTTTCAAATTTAAGCCAATAATTAGGTTAAATCAGGAAATCCCCCACATTATTTAATTTTTTTTTGATTTTTTTTTAATTTAATAATCCCAAAATAGTACTCTAATTCTTTCGAAAAATTGAAGAAAATATCAGATTAGTACAATAGTCAAATTTCTGTGACCTGCTAGGAACCCCATAATGATTATTTAAAGGATGAAAATTATATTAGAATTCTATTACTTTTGCCTTTACCGAAAAGAAAGCGAAAGTCTAAACTATGAAAACTACGATCGCCGCATTTTCTACAAGTTTTATTAAAAAATAATTCTTTAACCCCAAATTACCAAACTAATGAGTACACAACAACCAAAGCCAGCTGCTAAGCCAGCTGCAACCGAAAAAAAATCTGGCGGTATTTCTGCAGGTTTAATTCTAATTGTCCTATTCGCTATTGCGATTGCAATTTACACCCTTGTAATGGGAGATGGATCTCACTTTGAAGGAGGAACGAATGAAGGACACCCACTTCCAGGTGACTACTTTGGTGTAGTTTACAAAGGTGGAGTTATCGTGCCAGTTTTGATGACTTGTTTCTTAACTGCATTAACATTTTCAATTGAGCGTATGTTTACTATCGGTAAAGCAAAAGGAACTGGTGATGTAAACGCATTCGTACGTTCTGTACAAGCTTCTTTAGATAAGGATGATGTAGAAGGTGC
The DNA here is from genome assembly GCA_044353355.1 of Aquirufa sp. GTDB lineage: Bacteria > Bacteroidota > Bacteroidia > Cytophagales > Spirosomataceae > Aquirufa. The sequence continues at coordinate 1,358 of JBILCC010000201.1, read as the reverse complement.
TTTGAAAGCTTGTGATAAGCAAAAAGGATCTGTAGGTAACGTAACATTAGCTGCTATCAAAAAATACAAGGCTTTAACAACTGATAAAGGTCTTGATAAAGAGCAAAAATTAGCTGCATTGAGCAAAGAAGTGGAAGAAGCTACTTCATTAGAATTGCCAATGTTAGAGAAAAACTTAACTATCATCGCAACTTTAGCATCCGTTTCAACTTTGATCGGTCTATTAGGAACGGTAATCGGTATGATTAAGGCCTTCGCGTCATTAGGTAACTCAGGTGGATCAACTGACTCATCAGCGTTAGCAAATGGTATCTCTGAAGCCCTAATTAACACAGCATTAGGTATCGGTACTTCAGCGATCTGTATCATTGCATACAACGTGTTTACAGCGAAAATTGATGAGTTAACTTACAGCATCGATGAAATCGGCTTAAGTGTTAACCAAAACTACGCTACGCATCACAATTAATATTTGAACCGATTTAGGGGCCTAGCCCTTTCATTCAATTTTATTCACAGTTCAAAAAAATAATTGTTATGCCAAAAGTTAAAGCCAAAAGACAAAGTGTCTCACTCGACATGACAGCGATGTGTGATGTGGCTTTTCTTCTATTGACGTTCTTCATGTTAACCGCGAAGTTCCGTCCAGAAGAGGCAGTTACAATCACACCACCATCATCAATTTCAGAGAAACCTTTGAATGTGAAAGATGGTATGCTAATGGTTAGTGTTTCACCAGAAGGTGGAGTTTATTTGGCAACTGATGATCAAATGGCAAGAGAGTTTATGTTAGAGCGTATGGCTAATCGCTATGGTGTCGCTATAACGGCTGAAATGAAGAAGAACTTTATGTCTTCGGAAATTGTAGGCTATCCTCTTGGAGCTATGCGTCAGGTGTTAAATATGAAACCTGCAGATGCTAAAAAGCTAAGTAAGGGAATTCCAATTGATTCAACTAATAACGAGTTATCGTATTGGGTGGGTTATGCGAAATTGTCTAATCCAGAGTTGAAAGTTGCTATCAAAGGAGATCAAAATTCGAACTATAAAGTATTTGCTGATATCATCGGTACTTTACAAGCTCAGAATATCAATATCTTCCAATTAGTAACTGGACCGGAAAATAAACCGAAATAAATTTTCATTTTTAATTACGAAAAGAAATGGCAGAAATAGATAGCTCCGGTGGCGGGAAGAAAGGCGGAAAGAAGCGTAGTAAGAAAATGTCGACTAAAATCGACATGACACCTATGGTGGACTTAGGCTTCCTTTTGATTACTTTCTTTATGTTAACTACAACGTTAGCAAAGCCCGTTACCATGCAATTAAACATGCCTGATAAAACGGATACAAAGGAA
>JBILCC010000055.1:0-9668 GCA_044353355.1 Aquirufa sp. | reverse complement strand
TTGAAAAGCAACTAAGGTATCAGCTGGGCTCGCATTCTCTCCTAATTTTACTAAGATTTGACTCACCTTTTTCTCCTCCTTCATCCGCTGGTAGGCCTGCTTTACTAGCATGTCTAAAGTAGGCATGTCAACCAAATAAGGTGTAGCTAACTCCTTTCTAAAACTTGCATATTCTTCCTTAAAATCAGACTGATCTGCTAGTTTCTCCTGTTCAGCAGCTACGATCTTCAGCTGGTATTCGATATAATCAGATAAAAAATCAGCTTGATTGTCTTTCGTGATACTATCAGACTCAACAAGTGGTTTGTATACTTGCAGAAAACTTTCAGCCGATATCTTCTTAGGACCAATCTGTATGGGCGATGCACTCTGCGCAAAAATCGCAAAAGGCAAACACACGACTAATCCAATAATAAATTTTAAATCCTTCATTCTTAAAAATAAGCTAACAAAATTACGAATAATCCCCGACATAAACGGTTAATCTACGTTAATTTGAATCTGATACCGGTATTCATAGGCATCGATGAATTTTCGACCACCCACCCATTTACCGGTTCGAGTAGTTGAAACACCGGATTCGTAATCCCATTGGGTCTCCGAAACGCCTAGTAGGTCTTTTACGTCTAATTCACTCACCCAATCCAGCCCTAAAGATCCGGCTTTCATTCCCCATAAAAACCAGGCCACTGGATTTTCGGCGGAAGTTAAGGCCAAAGGCAAAGCCAATACCCCACTCACCGAATTAAACCGATTTACCCATTTCTTCGTGGACTGGTAGTCTTCGATTTCGAAAAGGGAAAGTTGGAAGCTGGCTTTTTGGCCCGGTTTTAAACGAACCCTTAACGCCTTTATTGTATCTAATTGAATGACCTGACCCTTCTTCACCTTCCCCAGGTAGGTGGAGAATACCTGAACTGGCTTGATTTTTCCATTCTCGATGATGCCCAAAGCTCCTACTAATACTAACTCATCCCCTAACATCTCCTGCGTCTTTACTACTGACAATGTTTTCAATGACACCCGCGTATTTTTATCCGCCGGAGTTGAAACCGGTTGAACAAAAGATTTTCGAGCACAAGAAAACAGGCTAATCAAGAAAAGTAAAGTAATTATACGCACGACGATGGTTCTTGCTGGGTCAAACAATGAAAGCTTCCTTGTCCCCAAATAATCTCCCGGGCAGACAGTCCAATGACCGGACGATCCGTAAATAAGGTACGCAATAGGCCTAAAGCAATTTCATCTTGTGGACAATCAAAAATAGGCACTAAAACTCCTGCATTACAGATATAAAAATTTGCATAAGACCCCGGAGCCCTAAAACCATCAATCACCACGGCATCCGGCATAGGAATCTCTACAATCGTTAAAGGCGAACCATCTAGTAGCCTCATTTGCTTTAATTCTGCCAAATTAGCCGCTAACACCGCGTGATTTTCATCCTCCACATTCGGTTCCACCATCGTGATCACTGTATTTGCATTCACAAATCGAACCGTATCATCAATGTGACCATCGGTATCATCACCCACAATCCCATCAGATACCCAAAGCACCTGTGAAACGCCGTAATAATTCTTCAAATAGGTTTCAATCTGCTCTTGAGTAAGGTGGGGATTCCGATTCTTATTCAACAAACAAGAACGACTCGTTAAAACCGTACCTGCTCCATTAAAATCCACCGATCCACCTTCCATGATAATTCCAGGTGAAACAGAAGGTATAGATAAACGAGTAGCTATTGTGGCCGGCAACGCATTATCATCCGAAAATGGCGGATATTTACCTCCCCAAGCATTGTATTCCCAATTCACAACTAAACGATCCGCACTGCCTTCTTTTACTAAAAAGGCCGGCCCATGATCACGGCACCACGCATCATTTGTGGGTTGAATATTAAACTCAATCTTGCTAGGATCTATACCATAGACAGGTAGTTGACTTTCGACGAATAATTTCAACTCCGATGAATTCACATTAATTCGCACCAGTTCACCTTGTGAAATCGCCTTAATTAAAGCAAAATATTCCGGGTACATCTGGCCTAACTTCTCTTCTTGCCACGAGTGATCGTTGTGCGGAAAAGTAATCCAGGTAGCTACGTGTGGATGCCATTCGGCAGGAAAAAAATATCCTTGTTCTTTCGGAAACATGGTCTTAAGCTTTTAAACGCTCTGCAATGATACGCAGACCTTCTAAGGTTATTAATTTATTTACCTCATCGAAATAAGAGGCTAATGGGGTCAAAATGGAGGACAAACCGCCTGTTGCGACTACCTTCAAATCCCCCTTTTTATCTTCTTTTACCCGGCTAATCATTTCTTTCACCATCCCTACATAGCCCCATAAAATTCCTGCTTGAATCGCTGAAACCGTATCTGTTCCTAAATTAAATTCAGGCATTTCAAGTGGTACTTCTGGCAATTGAGCAGTTTGTGAGAACAATGATTTCACTGCAGTCTTTAATCCCGGAGCGATGGAAACTCCTTCCATTTTACCTGCCGCGTTGACTAAAGTGAAAGTTAAGGCCGTTCCAAAATCGACGATCAACACATTAGATTTATAATTTTCATGGGCATACACTGCATTAGCGACTAAATCAGAACCAATTTCATCCGGCACAATCACCTGAATAGCTAAAGTCTCATATAATTTAGGGCGCATAACAGCCGGCGAATAGCCTAGCCATAAGGCTAATCCACGCTGAATTTGAGGCGAAATAGAGGGTACTACGGAGGAGATTAAGGCCAAAGAAGGTAAGGTTTCACCCAAATCCTTGGATGCCCATTCCTTCTTAATCCAATTCACCACCCCATTCGCACTCCAAGGCTGGTGTGTAGGCGTTCGCAAAACTGCTTTCCAAGTTTGATCCTCATAAAAACCAAACACGATATCCGTGTTCCCCACATCCACTACTAATAACATCTGCTTATTCGTGTTTTGTTTATACATCTTTTTCTAATCCCGCTGATAAAATCGGGAAACGTAACCAACTCTTAGGGTCTAAACTATAATCATCCACATGGAAGCCGGGAGCATAGCGCTCTCTTTTCCACTGATTCCGGGCCCAAAGACGGAAGAATCGACGAACAAATTCCTCTAGTTTTTCTTTGGCAAAAATAGTTCCATAGCGTTTATTGACCTCTTCTAAACAGTCATGCGGCGACATAAACTCATAGAAAGCTAATCGCTCAATCGTATTCAAGATCGGATAAGGCATCAAATCCTCCTCATCCACCTGCTTTTCAGAAAGGGGACGCAATTCCGCGCTCGGTTCTAGCCTATTCACTAAATGCAGGCCTTTAAAGCCCTGCGCTTCTAACCAGATCAACCAAGTCCGTACAAAACTCTTATCAATCCCCGAAATAGGCGAAATCGAACCCGAGGTATCGCCGTCCATTGTCGCATAACCTACACTCGCCTCCGAACGATTCGAGGTAGCAAGTAATAGGGCATTTTTAATATTAGCGAGCATCCAGGCACTTGGGGCACGGACACGGGCTTGTACATTTTGAAGGGTAATATCGTCTTGTTCCCAGGTTAATGGTCGCCCTATAGCACCTTCTATTAAATCACGGTAACCTTGTACAATCGAATCAATTTCGATCACATAATGTTGTGTACCAATCCACTCCGCTAATTCCCGGGCAGAATCACGCGTGTTTTGGGAGGAATTAACCGTTCCCTGATAAATGGTCGTTAATAATTCAGACATCACCTTATCTGAAGTAGTCAAAGGAATGTAATTCAGCTTTTGCCTCAAACCTCCCCAGCCTAATTCTGCTTTCGCATACTGAATACTAAGTGCACATAAAGAGGCGATAGCTGATGAATCAGCCCCACCGGATAAGGATAAAACCCATCCTTGCGAGCGAGATTTACGTAAATAATCAAATAAACCTAAGGCTACTGCATGTGAGAACTCTTCCTCTTTTTTCGTTTCTGAACTTTCCCAAGCCGGGACTTCGGAAGTTTTTATGGAATGCGTTTCGGGTATATGAATTTCAAAGGCCACCACATCTTCTCCACTCTCTTCTCTTATATCTAAAGTAATTTCGTGGGAAACTAAAGTAAAATCCTGGTAAGAGAAACGGGGTGTTTGGGCTATAATTGAACCCTCATGCGCAATATAAGCGTCCCCATCAAAGATGATGCGACCTGCTTCGTTACCTAATAAGTTAGCAAACAGATAGGCACCATTAATAATTTTAGCACCTTCTAGGGTTAATGACTTTCTGATTTCTGCTTTTCCAAAAGCAAAGTGAGAGGCCGTCGGATTACAAATCACCGAAACGCCACGTCGAGCTAAATCATAAGCCGGTCGTTTCTCCCCTTCCCAAGCATCTTGGCAAATCTCTATACCTAAAGTTATTCCAGCAAAATGTATACGGTAATCTCCTAAAGGAATTCCATTGCAGGAAGCTCGGCGCCCAGGAGGCCAAGGTTTAAACCAACGCGGTTCGTAGTGTACGCCATCATCCGCCAAAAATTGTTTAGGGATTAAAGCGTGTATTTTACCTTGCGCTAGAATCGCAGATACATTATATAATTCTCCTTCAAAAGGTAAAACTAAACCAACGACAGCTACTAATTCTTGCACTTCTGAAGCGATCAATTCAAGCGATTCCCAGGATTTTACCGCCGTATATGGGGCCAGAAATTGATCCTCACAGCCATAGCCAGAAATACATAATTCAGGCAAACACAAAAGAGTAGAGCCTTCAGCAGATGCTTGAGCAATAGCCGCTAAAATACGCTGGCGATTTCCCTCCCAGTCTAAAGGCAATTGATTCAGAGCACCCGCAGAAAATACCATGGTTTGCTTCATCTGGATTTCTTTTTAGTTTGCTCGGCTCTAATATGCTTATATCGAGGTGTCCACATCCAAGAAAGAGCTACATTAGGGCGATAATAACTTACCCCATGGCGATGCTCGACCTTTACACGACACGTTTTATGAGGGCAACGTGCTGACCAACAAGCGGATAACAAGCAAACTATGCTCATTAGCCCTAATGCAAGAAATAGTCGATTTTTTGCGTTTGTTGGATTCATTGATTAGTTAAATTACAATTCTAGACTTAATTTTGTGATTCAATTGAAGTCCAAATGCAATCCAACCCCAAAGATATAAAAACCGCTGTAAAAAGAGCCGAATTTACCTATCCTGTGATGGAATCTTTTTACACCCTTCAAGGGGAAGGCAAATACCAGGGACACGCTGCTTATTTCATTCGTTTAGGTGGATGTGACGTAGGTTGCCATTGGTGCGATGTGAAAGAATCTTGGCCTGTAGATACCCATCCCGTAAAAACGGTGGAAACATTAGTCGCAGAAGCGTTGGAAAATCCTGGCCGTTTAGTAGTCATTACAGGTGGCGAACCTTTGATGCACGATTTAGGTCCTCTAACAGAAGCTTTACAAGCAGCAGGATTCAGAACCCATATCGAAACATCCGGCGTAGCAACGGCCATTACAGGGACTTGGGATTGGATCTGTTTCTCTCCTAAAAAATTCAAGGCACCTAATAAGGGTATTTTAGCCCTTACGAACGAACTTAAAGTCGTAGTAAATCACCCTTCTGATATCCCTTGGGCACAAGAATGGGCAGAAAAACTACCTGAATCGGCGGAATTATACTTGCAACCCGAGTGGTCGAAGCAAGAACAAATGAATCCCCTTATTGTGGATTTTGTGAAAGCGAATCCGACGTGGCGGATTTCGGTTCAAACTCATAAATTTCTGCAGATCCCATAGCATTCAAGGAATCAATCCGAGACTTCTCGGTCACCGGTTTAATGTGTACCGTTGAAAAACCGTAGGGAATTAATCCCAAATCTTTGGCCGCTGCTCTCGATACATCAATAATTCGCTTGCGGCTATGTGGCCCTCGATCGATGATTCGAACGAAGGTGGTCTTCTTTGTTTTGGGCATATATACCTCCACCCAGGTATTAAACGGTAGTTTCCGATGTGCTGCTGTGAATTTAGCTGGATTATACTTCTCGCCACTACTTGTCCTACGTCCTTTAAAGTGATTGGAATAATAAGAAGCCTGCCCTTTTTGGACCTGAGCGCTGACAGAAAAACATAACAACAGAAAAAATAGTATCCGCATAAGGCTACAAAGCTAGGCTGAATCTCCCCGTAAAACAAAAAAGCCCCCGAAAACGGAGGCTTTTAAATTTATCTAAAGAAAGATTAGCGATTCGCCATATCGACAAATGCACGCGCAGGAGAACCTACGTAGATTTGGCGAGGACGACCGATAGGCTCCTTGTTTGTCATCATTTCTTGGTGTTGAGAAATCCAACCTGGAAGACGTCCGATCGCAAATAGGATTGTAAACATGTTCGTAGGGATGTGTAAAGCACGGTAAATGATACCAGAGTAGAAATCTACGTTCGGATATAATTTACGAGCTACGAAATACTCATCACTTAAAGCCGCAGCTTCTAACTCTTGTGCAATCGTTAAAACAGGATCTTTAACGCCTAAAGCTGTTAACACATCATCTGCTGCCACCTTAATAATACGGGCACGTGGATCAAAATTCTTGTAAACACGGTGTCCAAAACCCATCAAACGGAAGCCTGAAGTCTTGTCTTTAGCCATCGCAATGAATTTAGATGTTTCCCCACCCGCTTGCTTGATTTCTTCTAACATTTCAATCACCGCTTGGTTTGCACCACCGTGTAATGGACCAAATAAAGCTTGAATACCCCCTGAAATACTGGAGAATAAACTCGCGTGAGATGAACCAATCAAACGAACCGTAGAGGTAGAACAGTTTTGCTCGTGATCTGCGTGTAAGATTAATAATTTATTCAAAGCCTTAGACACAATCGGATCTACTTTGTAATCTTCGCCTGGCTTAGCGAACATCATTTTCAAGAAGTTCGAGCAATAGTCCAAAGATTGGTCCGGAGCCACTATGGCTTCTCCGATTGATTTCTTGTAGTTCCAAGCCGCGAAAATAGGCAAGGCAGCGATCAAGCGTAAGATATTTTCTTGCGTATCAGCTGGATTATATTGACCCTCCATTAAACCTACTAGAGCAGATAATTCGCTCATCGGGTGTGTAGAAGTCGGAATAACTTGTTGAATTTTTAATAATGCCTCGTTCGTCACCGTGTATTTCTTCACTGATGCTTCGAACGCATCCAGCTGAGCTTGCGTAGGCAATTCACCATTTAATAAGAGGTAGGCTACTTCTAAGAAGCTAGCCTTATCTGCTAACTCTTCGATACTATAACCGCAATGTCTTAGAATTCCTTCCTCGCCATCTAAAAAAGTAATCGCACTTTTTGTTGCACCTGTATTCTTGTAACCTGGATCGTACGTTACGTATCCAGATAAATCGCGAAGTTTCGCAATATCGATTGCTTTTTCGTTTTCCGTTCCTACGAAAGTAGGTAATTCAAACGATTGGCCATCGAGGTTAATCACAGCATTTTGAGACATAGTAGTAAGCTTAGTAAATTCGAGGCACTAAGATAATACGTAATTCTGAAAGGTGTATTACCTTTATAAATCCGAAAGAAATAAATTTAATAAAGACAATTTTTTCTTCTAATATTTCAATATAAATCTAATTTTTATGCCGCAGCTCTCGGAATTGATTCAAAAATACGCCTTCACATCGAAAAATCGTTTTCTTGACTATGTCCAAATTGACACCCAATCCGACCCCCAATCGAGCAGCAGTCCCACCACCGAAAAGCAAAAAAATCTCGGAAAGGTTTTGGTTCAGGAGCTTCATGCCCTCAGAATTTCTAATGCTCACCTCGATAATTTTGGTTATGTATATGCGCACCTTGCCTCGAATGTATCTCATGAAGTTCCAGGCTTGTGCTTTTGCGCTCACATGGACACCTCCCCTGATTGTTCTGGCGCAGGTGTGAAACCCCTTATTCACCCCTATTACCACGGACAAGACTTGGTTTTACCAGACGATCCTACGGTGGTAATCCGCCTTAGCGAACACCCAGACTTAGCGGAACAAATCGGAAACGATATTATCACAGCTAGCGGCACAACATTGTTAGGCGCGGATAATAAAGCCGGGGTCGCTGAAATAATGGACGTCGCGGCCTTTTATGCTACACATCCTGAAGTTCCACACGGACCTATCACAATTCTTTTCACGCCAGACGAAGAAGTGGGTCGCGGTACGGATCATGTGGATATGCAAAAGATTAATGCCAAATATGGTTATACCTTAGACGGCGAGAAGCGTGGACATTTAGAGAATGAAACGTTCTCCGCAGATGGTTTTGTTGTGAAAATTCAAGGCATTTCACAGCATCCCGGTTTTGCCAAAGACCGTATGGAAAGCGCCCTCAAAATAGCTGCAGAAATCGTCAATACCCTACCCAAAGATCGCCTAAGCCCCGAAACCACCGAAGGAAAAGAGGGCTTCATTCACCCCACTGACATCTACGGAAGCGTAGAAGAAGCGACCATTGAATTCATCATCCGTGATTTTGATACCGAAAAACTACGCGAATACGGCTTTATCATTCAACAGATTTCAGAAATGGTCTTGCGCAAATACCCAAATTCCACGGCTACCTATACCCAAACGGAGCAATACCGCAACATGAACGAGATCCTCGTAGATCATCCAGAATGTATCGATCTAGCGATGGAAGCCATGCGACTAGCTGGCCTAAATGCCGAAACAACTAGCATTCGGGGCGGAACCGATGGCTCTCGCCTAACCTTTATGGGCTTACCTTGTCCCAACATATTCGCCGGTGAACACGCATTTCACAGCAAACAAGAATGGGTTTCTGTTCAGGATATGCAGAAAGCGACGGAGACGGTGCTTTATTTGGTTGATTTATTTCAAAATCTAAAGCATAAAGAATAAAGCACAAAGAATAAAGATGGCATAAAAAAAGGGATCGAAAATTCGATCCCTTTTTTTATACGTACAAGAAAAAATCACTCCTGAACTTATCCCCAGCGGGGATTCCAACTTTATGCTTTATTCTTTGTGCTTTATGCTTTACAACTGAAATAAATTGTTGTGTTATGTGAAGAAAATATTGCGCAGCACATTTTCGAATCATTTTCAGAAATAAATTTAGATTTCAATTCAAAAAATCATTGCGAAGCACGATTTTAGAATTGAAATCTAAATTTATTCCCACTCAATAGTAGCCGGCGGCTTACTCGAAATATCATACACCACGCGATTCACGCCTTTCACCTTATTGATAATCTCGTTCGAAATGCGACCTAAGAATTCATAAGGTAAATGGCACCAGTCTGCGGTCATACCATCCACACTGGAAACGGCACGCAAAGCAACCACTTGCTCATACGTACGCTCATCACCCATAACGCCTACTGATTGGATAGGTAAAAGGATAGCGCCTGCTTGCCAAACTTGGTCATACAAACCATCCTCTTTCAAACCATTGATGAAAATGGCATCTACTTTTTGTAAAATATCTACTTTCGCTGGAGTGATATCTCCTAGAATACGGATACCTAAACCTGGACCAGGGAAAGGGTGGCGGCCTAAAATGTCTTTAGGTACACCTAAAGTTTTACCCACTAAACGTACCTCATCTTTAAACAAGGCATCTAATGGCTCCACCACTTTTAACTTCATAAAATCAGGTAAGCCACCCACGTTGTGGTGAGATTTGATC
>JBILCC010000199.1:0-2829 GCA_044353355.1 Aquirufa sp. | reverse complement strand
TTCGGATGGTTAACAGGAGATTACTACGTGTCAAAGCATTTCAGCAATTGTATGCTTTCTATACACAAGAACGTGCCCAATATCAATTAGCTTTTGATGGTTTAGCTACCATTTTTCAGCCTGATTTATCCTTAATGGTCTCAAAAGAAGACCAAACGCCTCGATTAGAAGGCCTGCGACAACTAGCCGAAATTCAATTAAAAGAGTTTTTCCAAGAAATAACTTCAGAAGAAACGATTCCTGATGAAGCCCAACAAGCGGCTCAATCTGTCTATCATCAATACCAAGCAAACGTAAAGCAAATTGCTAAAAAGTTGAAACATGATATGGTTATAGAGGTAGAGGCCATTAACAAGCAATACCTTAAAATCCTATATTACTTGCAGCAATTGCCTTTAATTGCACTTTGGGATGAAAATAGACGCTTACTAGAAAACAATACAAAGACCTCTTTGTTGGCTAAAAATAAGGTATTATATATTTTGTCCAAATGGAGCGATTTGCAACGTGCCTTCGACAAAAACCACATTGGGTGGTCAGAAGAGGATGAAAATTTAATCAAGAAATTATTTATTGAGAACATCTTGACGGATGAAACCTTCTTAACTTACCTTCCTACCGCGGGCAAGAAGTTTGAGGATGATTTAGCTTTCGTCGTTTACGTGTTGAAAAATTTCCTTTTAAAACACGAGTCTATGACAGAATATTTTGAGGAAAAAGATTTAAATTGGTCTTTGAATAAGGATGTGGTAAAGAGTATGGCGAACAAGACCTTCAAGATAGAGGCTTTGGAAGACCTAAGTTTACAACCTCTCGCTATCCAATGGGAAGACGACAAATTATTCTTTGAAGAATTATTTGATTACAGTGTCTCAGAAGACAAGCAATTAAGTGCTTGGATCGGGGACCAAACAAAAAACTGGGAATCTGACCGCCTAGCGGTAGCAGATTTTATCATTCTGAAAATGGCCCTAGCCGAGATGGTGAAATTCGCAAGTATTCCCGTTAAAGTGAGTATAAATGAGTACATCGAACTAGCAAAAAACTATTCGACACCTAAGTCTGGCCAGTTTATTAATGGTATTTTAGATGTAGTTTCGAATCGCTTAGTTCACGAAAAAGTGATTACTAAATCAGGTCGAGGATTAATCGACATAGCTAACAAATAAAATGAGCAAATCATCTAGATCTTTTTGGGCCTTCGTTGTAGGAGCAGCAGCAGGAGCAGTCATAGGTATTTTATACGCTCCTGATAAAGGAGAGAATACCCGAAGTAAATTGTATTTTCAATTAAATAAATACCGTGATCAATTAAAGCAATTGATCAATGATATCGTTGAAGGCAAAGAGGTTATCGAAACTTCTGCGAAATCAGAAGGCAAAAAAGTGGTTCAAGACGCGAAAATCAAAGCCGAGAAATTGCTAGAGGACGTGGAAAAAATGATGACTCAAATTAAGGCCAAATAAAATGCGTTTCTCACTTCTTTTATTCTGCTTCTTTGGAATATTTTCCTGCACGAACCAGCAAAAAGAAGCGAATAATGCAACGGAAAATGCCATACCGGCTGCCTTAAAACCGAGCATCGAAAAGCACCCCATCTTAAAAGTAGATAAGCCCTATGTTTCATTGGGAAGACTTGTGGAAGGAGATAGTGTTTTTCACACCTTCAATTTTAAGAATACAGGAAATTTACCTTTGAAAATAATCTCGGTGAATGCCTCCTGTGGATGCACAACTCCTAAGTGGAGTACTGATGTAATTCAACCCGGAAAAAAAGGATTTATTCGGGTGAAGTTTGATTCGAAAGGAAAAGAAGGCAAATTGCAAAAAACCATTACCGCCTATTGTAATACGCTTCCAGCGGAGAACAGAATGGCGTTTAAAGTAGAAATAGTACCTAAAAAATAAACAGATGTTATTATTACAAGCACAGAGTCCAGCGTATATGCAAATCGTCCTTTTTGGAGGTATTTTTGTTGTATTTTATTTCTTCATGATTCGTCCACAACAAAAAAAGGCGAAAGAAGCGAAGAAATTTATTGAAGAATTAAAGACAGGTGACAAGGTGGTGACCATTGGTGGCGCACATGGTACTGTCGTAACAATCCGCGAAAAAACAATCGTAGTTGAAGTTGATTCAAACAAAGGAGTTCGTATGGTTTTTGAGAAATCAGCGATCTCTAAGGATGCTTCCTCTCGCTTAGAAGAGTAATTCAATGCAAACTAGCCTGAAGCCTTTCATCGGAATTACAGGCGGAATAGGATCCGGCAAATCGACCATTTGCCGGATTTTTTCATGTCTAGGAATACCTGTATTCGAAGCAGATAAAATAGCTCGTGAAATTTGCGATAAGGATGCTTCGGTAAAAGAAGCCATTATTGCGGAATTTGGCCCTAAAGCTTACCTTCCAGATGGTTCCTATAATCGCACTTGGATCAAAGGCTTGTTACAAAAATACCCGGGTGATGTCGCTCATCTCAATGCGATTATTCATCCCGTCGTTAGATCTCATGCCGCAGAATGGATTTTAAATACCCCTGAAGCACCTTTTTGTTTATACGAGTCTGCCCTCATTACACCACGAACAAAACCAGAGCATATCTCACAGATGATCACGGTGGATTGTCCCTTACCTGAACGCATTCAAAACGTCCAAAAAAGAAGTCATATGAGTTATATGGAAACGATGCAAATAATTGATTTGCAACCACAACCCAAAAACTACCTTTGGGGAGCTGATTTCATCATTCAAAACGGAAAGAACGACCGTGTATTTCCTCAGGTTATGAATATCTTAAAAGCCTTTACCTGTTTTGTGCTTTTACTA
>JBILCC010000198.1:0-2867 GCA_044353355.1 Aquirufa sp. | reverse complement strand
GTAATGTTTGCGCATAAGCAACTAACTCTTGGATAAACTCGTAAGAACTAACGTCACCGGCCATCGCATAAGGTCCAGATAAAAGAGTGGAATCAATGTCATTCATGACCACTAAATGCCCCTCCGCCATCAATTGCTGTGCAATTTGATGCCCGATCCCTTGGCCAGCTCCGGTGACGATATACACTTTCATACTAATGTGAATCGCGGGTTACAATCGAACCTGATCCACCTTTCAAGAAATCGAAATCAGCTCCTTGATCCGCTTGTTCTACGTGATCGATGAAAAGACCTACATAACCACGAATCGTTTTAGGTTTCTCAAAAGGTTGTGCTACTTTACGAGCCGCTAATTCATCCTCCGATACTTCCCAATTAATCGTACGATTTTCGACGTCTAGGGCAATGTAATCCCCATTCTGAACCCAATTCAATGGTCCACCGGCAGCAGACTCAGGCGATACATGTAGTACCACAGTTCCAAAACCCGTTCCGCTCATCCGTCCGTCAGAAATACGAACCATATCTTTGACTCCTTTTTCTAACAGCTTCTTCGGGATTCCCATATTACCTACCTCTGCCATACCAGGATAGCCTTTAGGCCCCACATTTTTCAAGACCATCACCGAATTTTCATCGACTTCTAATTCAGGAGAATCAATTCGCGCATGGTAATCTTCAATATTTTCAAAAACAACAGCTTTTCCTCGGTGTTTAAATAGCGCTTTAGAGGCTGCAGATGGTTTCAAGACAGCACCATTGGGTGCTAGGTTTCCACGAACCACCGCTATTCCTGAATCCGGTTTAAACGGAGCATCAAAAGTAGAAATGATGGAAGGTTCGTAAATAGGCGTATTATCAATGTTCTCGCCCACTGTCTTGCCATTTACCGTAACGATAGACGTATGCAAATGTTCCTTCATTTGATTCATCAAAGCAGGAAGACCACCTGCATAATACAGGTCTTCCATAAAGTGCTCTCCTGAAGGCTGAATATTAGCCAAAAGCGGAATATTACGAGAGAATTCATCGAAATCATCCAGTTTTAAATCTACGCCTAATCGACCCGCAATAGCCGTTAAGTGAATAACAAAATTGGTCGAGCCACCTGTTGCTGCATTGACGCGAATGGCATTTTCGAAGGCTGGACGCGTTAATACTTTGGACATCTTCAAATCCTCATTCACCATCTCTACAATACGACGTCCAGAATGCTGTGCAAGAACTTTTCTACGTACATCTGCCGCTGGAATGGCCGCATTTTGAGGTAAACTTAATCCCAAAGCTTCTACCATAGTCGCCATCGTAGACGCTGTACCCATCACCGCACAGTGACCTGGCGTTCTAGCCATACAGGCTTCAGCTTCAATAAATTCCTTCTGCGTTAACTCTCCTAGTTTATAAGCTTCAGCGAAACGCCAAACGTCCGATGTTCCAATTTCCTTCCCTTTAAATTTCCCTTTCATCATAGGTCCACCCGAGATAACCAAGGTTGGCAAATCGACACTACAAGCACCCATCACGAGAGAAGGAGTCGTTTTGTCGCATCCACACATGAGTACCACACCGTCAATAGGATTTGCCCTTATCGATTCTTCTACATCCATACTCGCTAAGTTGCGGTATAACATGGCGGTTGGTTTGATTAAGGTTTCGCCTAAAGACATGACTGGGAACTCCACCGGAAATCCACCCGCTTCGATAATTCCTTTCTTTACAAATTCCGCTAATTCCCTAAAATGTGCATTACAAGGCGTCAATTCTGACCAAGTATTGCAAATACCGATGACCGGTTTACCTTGAAAATAATCATCTGGAATCCCTTGGTTCTTCATCCAAGCTCGATAAATAAATCCATCTTTACCGGTCTTTCCAAACCACTGCTGCGAACGCAATTCAACTTTACTCATCTTCTTTTTCTAGGTCTAAGGTTTTAGAGAGGACAAAACTGCCGTCCGCTCCATATTTATAATAACAAGCGCGAATCCCCGAAGAGATATCCGCATAAGGATCATTTTCATAGCCAAAAGAATGCACAATGGCTGCCTTTTCTAAATACAAACTATCTGCCCCCACATATCCCAACCGCTGCCGTCCCATAATAGTAGGAAACCGAATGTCCCGAAATTTCCGGTTATCATATTCAAAAGCAAAGATTCGGTAGTTTTTACCCTGCCAGCCGGCTACCCAGAATTCTGGCTTTTCATTTCCATTCAAATCAGTGGCCAAGACTGAGGTTGCCTTGAAATTCACTACATTTTTTTCTAAAAGAACTGAATGACTTTTCTCCAGTCGAATCGCTCCTGCGTCTACAGTTACTGTAAAGTCTTCAAAGGCAGATGTCAGCGCAGTAGCCCTCATTTTCGATACGGTATCATCTGCAGAAATGAGCGCTAGGGAATCACCATATGCCTTAACCACATCCACATCTGTTATCTCTGTTTCTTCTGGCTTGTCATCTAATTCTCCTATGTACACAAAAATGTAGGCTAAAAAACCTAATAATAGCACGAACAAGAAAAACTTCAACAACTTAGCCATTTGTGATCGATTTCATGCGTTCAATTGCTTTTTCTAAAACTGCTCGTGGACAAGCAAAATTCAGCCGAATAAAATTCCGACCCTTGAATTGCTCTCCTCGCAACACGTGTACACCAGCAGCCCAACATTTCTTCTGGAAGTCACCCAATATAGCATCGTCGTATTCAATCCAGGCTAAATAGGTCCCTTCAAGAGGCTGCATAGCTAGACCTGGAGAAGAACGCACAAAATCCAAAAGTAAATCATGATTCGCACGTAAATAGGGCAGAAGCTGCGCTAACCACTCTTCCCCATGAGCATAAGTGGCTAACATCACTTCAATACTA
>JBILCC010000054.1:0-9986 GCA_044353355.1 Aquirufa sp. | reverse complement strand
TACTTTCTCTCCCTTATCAATAGCCGGTTTAGCTATTTTTAACAAGTCCCAGTCTAGTTGATCATCTAATCCGTGATCTTGTTCCTCAGACTTAAATATAGCCACACCTTCGGCTAAAACCGATGGTGCTAAAATTGGATTTAAATCTAAATTTTTAAACTTCCAATGTCCCGATAAGTCTTTCATTTCTAAAAGATCTACACGCCCCACCATCTCTTCTAATTTTCGGAAACCAAGTTCAGCCATTATCTCACGTAATTCTTGGGCTAAAAAGTGGAACAAATTCACCACATGATCAGCTTGACCAGTATATAATGCTCGCAATTCAGGATTTTGTGTAGCTACACCTACTGGACAAGTATTAAGGTGACATTTACGCATCATAATACATCCAGCTGTAACAAGAGCAGCTGTAGCGACACCAAATTCCTCTGCTCCTAACAAAGCTGCAACGGCTATGTCCTTACCAGTTTTAATTTGTCCATCTGCTTGAATCGTAACACGACCGCGTAGCTTGTTCTTTACTAAGGTTTGGTGAGTTTCTGCTAAACCCAGCTCCCAAGGTAAGCCAGCGTGACGTATAGATGATAAGGGTGATGCTCCTGTTCCTCCATCGTAACCAGCTATCAAAATATGATCAGCATGTGCTTTTGCAACACCAGCAGCAATTGTACCAACACCTGCTTCAGAAACTAACTTAACAGAAATCCTTGCTGTTCTATTAGCATTTTTTAAATCAAAAATTAATTGAGCTAAATCTTCAATTGAATAGATATCATGATGAGGAGGTGGAGAAATTAAACCAACTCCAGGCGTACTGTGACGAGTTTTACCTATCCAATCATCTACTTTATGCCCTGGTAGTTGACCTCCTTCACCCGGTTTCGCACCCTGGGCCATCTTGATCTGGAGTTCTGTGGCATTAGTTAGGTAATTAGCTGTCACACCAAAACGACCAGAAGCAACTTGCTTAATGGCAGAATTCATAGAATCACCATTAGCCATTTTTTCAAAACGAATTGGATCTTCGCCCCCCTCACCTGTATTTGATTTTCCACCAATACGGTTCATAGCAATAGCTAAAGTCGTATGTGCTTCATAGGAGATGGAACCAAATGACATAGCTCCTGTTGCAAATCGTGCTAAGATATTTTCAACCGGTTCAACTTCATCGATTGAAATTGCCTTACTTGATTTAAATTTCAATAAGCCACGAAGAGTAATTGACTTTTTACTCTGATCATCAATTAACTGCGCATACTTTTTGTAAACCGAATAATCATTCTGTTTTGTCGCCTGTTGCAAGAGGTGTATTGTGGCTGGATTAAATAAGTGCTCCTCTCCTCTTTGCTTCCACTGGTAAATACCTCCCACTTCTAATTTAGGGGAATCTTGTTTTCTTAGTAAATAACCGGAGGAATGTTTGATCAGAGCCTCTTGGGCAATAATATCTAAGCTTATACCTCCAATTCGAGAAATTGAACCACTAAAATAAGTATCCACCACCTCTTTACCTAAACCTAAGATTTCAAATATTTGGGCACCTTGATACGATTGCAAAGTAGAGATTCCCATTTTAGAGAAAATCTTTAATAACTCTCCATTAACAGCTTTAATATAATTGTATTCTAACTTATCGTAACTCAAATCCTTATTTACAAATCCTTGCTCTTTCATGGCTTTGATAGTCTCAAAAGCCATGTATGGATTAATTGCGCTAGCACCATATCCTATTAAAGTGGCGAAATGATGGGTTTCCCATACGTCCCCCGCTTCAATTATAATACCTACTTTAGCTCTTTTCTTTGTACGAATCAAATGATTATGCACAGAAGCTAACGCCAATAAAGAAGGAATAGGAGCATGAGAACTATCAATTCCACGATCAGTTAATAAAATAATAGAATACCCATCATCCACCGCATCTTCTGCATATTGGTTAATACGATCTAATGCTTTCTTTAAAATTCCTTCCTCTTTAGAAGCACGAAAAGTTATATGTATTGACTTCGTTTGAAAATCCTCATGATCAATCCAACGAATCTTTTCAACCTCTTTATTACGTAAAACTGGCTGTTGAATCTCAATTTGACGACAATGCGTAGGACTTTCCTCTAATAAATTAGACAATCCACCAATATCCGATAATAGAGACATAACCATCCGCTCCCGAATAGGATCAATAGGAGGATTGGTAACTTGAGCAAATAATTGCTTAAAGTAAGAAGACAAATGTTGAGCCTTTTCTGATAACACCGCTAATGGAGTGTCAATACCCATGGAACCCAAAGCTTCCTTCCCTGTTTCTGCCATTTGAGCTAACACAACTCGGATATCTTCGGTTGTAAAGCCAAAAATCTGTTGTCTAGACACTAATTCAATTGCCTTTGGTTGTCTATATTCTGAACCAGCTTCCGGCAGATCTTCTACACGAATTTTATTTTTCAATAACCATTCACCATAAGGTTGTTGTTGACAAATTTTCTCTTTTAATTCTTCATCCGGAATAATTCGACCTTGTTCCATATCCACAACAAACATTTTGCCGGGTTGTAGACGACCTTTTGAAACAATTGTTGAAGGATCTAAATCAAGTACACCTGCTTCAGAGGCCATGATTACATGATCATCTGAAGTAACCCAATAACGTGATGGACGCAAACCATTTCTATCTAAAGTTGCTCCAATCATTTTCCCATCTGTAAACGAAATACTTGCTGGACCATCCCACGGCTCCATCATGGCAGCGTGGTATTCGTAGAAATCTTTTTTGTATTTCTCCATGCTCTCATTACCATCCCATGCCTCAGGAATTAACATCATCATAACATGTGGTAAAGAACGACCTGTTAGATATAATAATTCAATTGCGTTATCTAAAATCGCTGAATCTGATTGTCCTAAGCTACAAACAGGTAGAATCATATCTAATTCTTCTTGTGTAAAGTACTTGCTTGAAAACAAAGCAGATTGAGCTTGCATCCACGATGAATTACCTTTTACAGTATTGATTTCTCCATTATGTGCTATGAAACGAAAAGGTTGCGCTAGCTTCCATTCAGGAAAAGTATTCGTAGAAAAACGGGAGTGTACGATGGCCAAAGCAGAAGTGAAATTCTCTTGAAATAAATCCAAAAAATAACCAGGAACCTGCATGGTCGTTAACATACCCTTATAAATAATGGTACGACATGACAAGGAAGCAAAGTAGAATTTATTATTTAAACCAGAAATCGTTTCATTTAATAGTTTAGACACATATTGCCTAAAAACATATAGTTTTCTCTCGAATTCAATTTCAGTTGAACAATCAGCTGGCTTTTCAATAAATAACTGTTGTATTGAAGGTTCAGCATTTCCTGAATCAGCTCCAATAATTTCTGAATTATCAACTGGAACAATCCTATAACCTAAAATACGTAGACCTAATTTCTTAGATTTACGTTCAATAACTTCCTTACACTCCTTGATTAATGTATCATCTTTAGGGAAAAAGACCATTCCCACTCCATAATTACCTAAAGATGGCAATGAAAAACCCAACGAACTTGTTTCTTCTAAAAAGAATTCATGAGGTAATTGAACTAGAACTCCTGCACCATCTCCTGAATTAGGATCACAGCCGCAAGCTCCTCTATGATCCATACGGATAAGCATCTTAATCGAATCAGTAACAATACGATGCGACTTAATGCCTTTTAAACTGGCAACAAAGCCAATACCACAAGCATCATGTTCAAATTCTTTTCTGTATAAACCTACTTCATTCGGATTCTTCATGTGAAACTATAAATATTCTAATATTATAAATAAAATTTCAAAAATAACTAAGTGTGCAAAAGAAGTTATTTATGATAGATAATACACCTAATTTCAAATTTAATTAAAAATAAATTTGGTGAAACTATATAATAGCAAAATATTCTTCTGAATGAAAATTATCAGAAATGCGAACTAAAAAATCTTACTAAAGTGCAATTTTAGTCATAATCATCACCATATGATTCACCAAATTCGGACTCTCCTTCCGTATCATCCTGATCTTGAAATTCATTTTCAAGGTCATTTAAATAGATGGCATCTACTCCTTCCTGTATGGTGTTCAATAAGGTTAGATCCTCTATTTTAGCAGCATCTAATCTTTCCGAAATAGCTTCATTTTTAGTAACAACTACAAATAGTCCTCCTTCGTTGGTACAAATTTTAGTCCCTTTGCGTATACCAGAAACACCATATCCATCTAAATCGACAGTCTTAGTAAGATTTAAGATAATATTAGCATAGTCTTTTTTAAACAGAATACGTATGGCATTTTCTAATTGTTCTGCATTTGTGGTCCCTAATTGTTCAGCTTTCCAATCAATTACGGCATAACTTTCGTTTTGTTCGAGTTGAAATGAATTTTCGTTAGACATTTTTTAAATACTGGATTGTGTTATTGTATATACGGTTACTTAAATCTTCTTGTGGTTCTTTCTTAAATTTCAAACCTGTTATTTCTTCATATAGCAAAATATATCGCTCTGAAATTTGCGTTACAAACTCATCTGTAATATTGGGTATACTTTGGCCCTCTTTTCCTTGAAAACCATTTGCAATAAGCCATTCTCTTACAAACTCCTTAGATAATTGCTTTTGGGCTAAACCTTTGGCAAGTAATTCAGCATAAGGCTCTTTATAAAAATAGCGTGATGAATCAGGAGTATGAATTTCATCCATTAGCATAATTTTTGAATGATATAAACCAAATTCATATTTGGTATCCACTAAAATTAGCCCCTTTTCAGCAGCCATTTCTTGTCCTCTTTGAAATAAACGATGAGTAATGAAACATAATTTTTCCATATACTCTTTTGAGACAATTCCTTGTTCTATTATCGCTTCTACTGAAATATCCTCATCATGCCCTTCACTAGCTTTAGTCGTTGGAGTAATAATTGGCGACGGTAATTGTTGATTTTCAATTAACCCATCTGGCAAATAAACCCCACAAACTTCTCTTTTACCAGCTTTATACTCTCTCCAAAGATGACCCACTAAATACCCTCTTATAACCATTTCAATAGCAAACGGCTCACATTTTAAACCAAATGCAGCATTAGGGTCCGGAGTCGCCAATAACCAATTAGGTACAATATCGGATGTGTTTTGAAGGAAATAACTAGCAATTTGATTTAAAACTTGACCTTTAAAGGGGATTAATTTAGGTAATACGACATCAAATGCAGAAATGCGATCTGAAGTGATCATTAATAAGTGGTCTCCTATTCCATACACATCACGTACTTTTCCTTTATAAAAAGACGTTTGATTAGGGAATTGATAAGGTGCTAAATTCATGGTTTGATTAAATAATTAATTAATAAATTAAATTTTTTTGCTTTTTCTTCATTAAATCAAGTAAAGATAGAGCTTCCTGAGTATTAATTTTTTGAGTTTGACTAATGACTTGTACTGAGGATGATTGCTTATTTAATCTGTTTTGAGGAAAATTGAGTGCATATAATTCATAAGCTTTAACTAGTGTGTCAACATTTCCATTTTTAATGATCGAACTATGTAGATCATCTAAGCCCTTTTTAGATTGCCCATTTTGTGCTTCAATATGACTGAATAATATGTCATTTGAAATAGATAAATTATTCAAAGCTAATTGAATGGACTTTTCGTTTTTCTGATGTGTCTTTAATTCTAATACGGCAATCAACTCTTCAACTTCTCTATTGATAAATAGGGAAGAATTCTGAATGGATTTAGCAGTTTTTAGCGCTTCAGTAAATTGTTGCTTATTTATTAACGTGTTTAATTGACTTATTTGACCATTATATTCTTGTGATGATTTAGAATATAAACCATCATAGAATAGAATAAAAATGTAAAAAAGTGTAGTAAACATCTATATTTTAATGGCTTTCGTTGTAAATACAATATCAATAAAAAGTAATAAAAGTATAATAATAACGATATATACCTTTACATAAGAGTTTCCAATCCAATTGGTTAATGTACTCTTAGTGGAGAAAAGAGAATCACTCCTTACCTCTTTAGTAATAAATCTCCATTCAGTTCCTTGTAGCCTGTAGGTTATAAACTGATCATCTGCTGGTTTAAATCTTAATTCATCTAAAAATATATGTTTTTTATGATGTATGGAAGATGTATGAGTCTGTTCTACTAAATTTAGAAATGATTCATAATTAGTAGATGGTATGATTTGTTCAAAATTATCCGTTTTAGAATTATACAAAACCAATTTATAATAACTGTTTTTAGGCCTTTCTTTAAAATCCTCCTGTAGTTTATTCCAAGTTAAGCTAGATGCGTTAGCGGAAATAGCAAACATAATTACGTCGACCTTTTCTCTGGATTTATTGTCTGCTTTTGTTAAATCTATCGTATAAATGCAAAGTGAAAGTAGGGATAACAATAAGAATAAGCGAATAGCATACTTTAATATAATTAATCTAGATATTTTGAAAACCTTACCTCTTGCTATATAATATTTGTAACCGATCAAGAAGGTTGAACAAATAAAAATGCTAATCAATAAGGTTCCAATTTCACTTAAATTCATAAATTGGGGGGAATTCAATAGAATTAAATTGTTATTTTTACAATTCTTTCAAAATTAGCATGGATATATTAAAAAGTAAGCGATTAGATCACTTAAAATATGAAATTCGCGGACCTGTTTATGATAAAGCATTAGCTCTTCAGAATCAAGGTTATAAAATCACTTCCTTAAACATTGGTAATCCAGCAGCATTTGGCTTTGAAACTCCAGATGAAATAGTTCATGATATAATTGTAAATATACGAAATGCTCAGGGATATGTAGATTCCAGGGGTCTTTTTGCTGCGCGTAAAGCAGTGATGCAATATTACCAAAACCTAGGTGTTAAGAATATATTGATAGAAGATATTTACATTGGAAATGGGGTTAGTGAGTTGATTTCATTGGTGATGACTGCTTTATTAAATACAGATGATGAAGTATTGATACCGGCTCCAGATTATCCCCTTTGGACTACAGTAGCTGGGTTAGCAGGTGGTAAAGCTATTCATTATGTGTGTGACGAAAACAATGATTGGGCTCCGGATTTAGCTGACATGGAGACTAAAATAACAGCTAATACGAAAGCTATTGTATTAATTAACCCTAATAACCCCACCGGAGCTGTTTACAGCAAGGAAACAGTTAAAAAAGTAGTGGCTCTAGCAGCGAAACATCAATTAGTTTTATTTGCGGATGAAATCTATGATAAAATTTTATTTGATGGAACTACGCACCATACCGCAGCTGGATTATCAGATGATATTTTAATTATTACAATGGGTGGTTTATCTAAAAATTATCGAGCTGCTGGATTTAGAGGTGGCTGGATGATTTTAACAGGATCAAAACACAAGGCGAAATCCTACATTGAAGGTTTGAATTTTCTTTTTAGTACACGCCTTTGTGCAAATGTCATCACGCAATATGGTATACAAACTGCCTTGGGAGGTTATCAATCTATCAATGATTTAGTCGCTAAAGAGGGGCGATTAAATCGCCAAATGAACCTTGCTTATGAGCGAATGAATACCATCGACGGTGTTAGTGTGGTTAAGCCTAAAGGGGCTTTGTACTTATTCCCCAAGATTGATTTATCCAAGTTTAATTTTGAAGATGATAATCATTTTGTTATGTCTTTGCTTGAGGAACAAAAGATTCTTGTAGTGGCCGGACAAGGCTTTAATATTAAGGGAAATGATCATTTCAGAATTGTTTTTTTACCTCATGTGGAACAATTAGGTGTTGCTTTAGATAAAATTGCTCTCCACTTTGAAAATTACCGCAAATGATATTCAATCAATTTTCTCGTAAACAAAAGTTATTTATATTCCTTTTTGGGGTGTTTTTAACGAATGCAATCGTAGCAGAGATAATTGGAGTTAAAATTGTAAGTATAGAACGTACGCTTGGATTTTCTCCTCTACACTTGGAAACACCTTGGGGAGAATTTTGGGATTTAAATCAAACTGCGGGGGCATTGAATTGGCCTCTAGTTTTTATAACCTCAGATATCATAAATGATTATTTTGGAAAAAAAGGGGTAAGATTTATTTCTTTTACTACTGCCCTATTTATCGCATTTTCCTTTTTAATCATCTATACAGCTACTTTATTAATTCCGGCAGATTTTTGGGTAGATGTTAATAAAGGCTCAGAAAATTTTAATATCAATACCGCATTTGCAAGAATTTTCCGCCAAGGTTTAGGTATTATTCTTGGTTCATTGTCGGCTTTTCTAGTTAGTCAAATTATTGACGCATTCGTTTTTGAAAAGATTAAATCTCGAACAGGTTCTAAACGCATCTGGCTAAGAGCAACGGGATCCACGCTTATTTCTCAATTAATTGATAGTTTATTGGTGATTGGGATTGCCTTCTATGCTTTTGGTAATTGGACATTTGCGCAATGGATGAATGTCTCATTCAATAATTACTTCTATAAATTTATTATTGCCATTCTATTTACACCTGTACTATATTTAGCTCACTGGCTGATAGAAAGGTACTTAGCTAAGGAGAAAGCGCTTTAGATTATCTGCAATCACGGCTGTTGATATTCCAACATTTAAGGATTCTGCTTCTCCAAAAGCGGGAATAGTAATTCGCTCATCAAGACTTTCTATAATTTCTTCCCGAATACCATTCGATTCATTTCCTAAAATAATAAAACCCTTCTCTGGAAACTGATATTGATGAATATTCTCCCCATTTAAAACAGCACCAATCTTTCTATATTCCTTATGGGTTGTAAAAAATGTAGGTAAATCGACATAAATAAATTCAATACGAGAAAATGAGCCCATCGTAGAGATAATCACTTTAGGATTATAAAATTCAGTACAATCCTCAGATAAAACGAGCTGTTTAAATCCATACCAATCGCAAATACGAATAATGGTACCCAAATTTCCTGGATCACGGATACCATCCAGAACAATGGTAAAACGATCTTTAATTTGAAAGGGAGGAAATTTTTTCTGTTCTACTACTGCAAGTCCTACTTGATTATTAACTAAGGTGCTTAACTTTTGGATATTTTCTACTTCTAAAAGATAGATTGGAGCTTTTGAGCTCTGTCTAATTTGATCTGTTAAATCTGGTTGGTTCTCACTTAATAAAAAAAACGTTACTGTAAAATCAGATTTAATTAATTCTAGCAATGACTTCTCCCCTTCTACTAAAAATAAATCATTCTCTTTTCTTCCTTTTTTAGAATGTAGGGAATTAATTAACTTTATTTGTTTATTAGTTAGCATCTCTTGAAGAATCAATCAATTATCGGTTTTATTGTACTCAGTATGGGTCTCATTTCTTGTGGACAATACCAAGTATTTAAAATTCCAAATCCAGTTATAAATCAAATTGATTTAATTGGTAATCAGCAAATATCTAAAGCTGAATTAAGAACCAATGTAATAGGTTTAAAGAATTCATATCGTCGTTTACTTCCTGCAAAATTATACACTTATCTGGGCATTAAAAGGAAAAGAAAAGATTCTCTCCAAATTAAGCCTAGTTTTATTCAATTCTTCAAGTCCCCCAATCCTAATTATAGTTCTAATTGGTTAACTACAAACAAAGCTCAAATACAACGTTTTTATCGGGAAAATGGGTTTTTAAATGCCAAAATTGAATCTAAATTAGATACAAATGATAATCTAGTTAATGTGTCATTTGTCATTAATGAAGGGGTAGCTAGTTATTTTACAAAACGAGATTCCGTGTCCGTTGATAATCCTATTTTGGCGGAACATGTAAACTCCTATTTAAAAGATTATAGTATCATTAGACCAATGGGGCGTTTACAATTATCATTACTTAATAAAGAGAAGGAGCAATTAAGCCATCATCTTCGAAATGAAGGATATTATTATTTCTCGCCTGATGCAGTAGGTATAAGGTTAAATGATTTAAAAGATTCATCTCTTCAA
>JBILCC010000197.1:0-2943 GCA_044353355.1 Aquirufa sp. | reverse complement strand
AGACTCAAGCGGTAAGTACGCTGACTTTTGAAGAGGCTTTATTATTATTAGAGCGCCCTAAATTGCCACGCGAAGTAGGTATTCATAACGATATGCCGGTGATTATCGGTGCAGGAAAATTAGGACCTTACATCAAGTTTGATGGGAAGTTTACCAGCTTACCAGATACGCACGATCCTTTTACGATTGAAATGGATGAAGCTATCGCTGTCATTGCCCAAGCATTGAAGGATGCGGAAGCGGGCGGATTAGGTTATTTTGAGGATGCATTAATTGAGACTGGTAAGGGACGTTTTGGACCTTATGTAAAGCACAATGGAAAATATTATTCTTTAGCCAAAACGGATAATTTAGCCACGATTGATCAAGCTCGTGCGATTGAATTAATCGAGGCAAAACGTAAAGTAGAAGCGAATAAATTCATTAAGGAATTTGCTGAAAACGAGTCAGTTAAAGTGGTGAATGGAATGTATGGTCCATATATCCAAATTGGAAAACGCAACGTGAAGATTCCAAAAGGAACGGAACCAGCAGATTTAACTTTAGAGGAGTGCTTAGCACTAGGCGATGCGGCTCCTGCACCTAAGAAAGCACGTAAAAAATAAAATTATGAGTCAGATTATCGATGGAAAGATGGTAGCTGAAACGATGAAAGTCGCGATCGGTGAAGAAGTTAAACAAATGGTTGCAGCGGGTCAAAAAGCCCCTCATTTAGTGGCTATTCTTGTTGGAAATAACGGCGCATCCGAAACCTATGTAGCCAATAAAGTGAAGTCTTGTGAGGAATTAGGTTTTGCTTCTACCCTGCTTCGTTTTGACCCTTCGATCTCTGAGGCTGATTTGTTAGCGGAAGTACAAAAAGTGAATGATAATCCTGATATGGATGGCTTAATCGTTCAATTACCACTTCCAAAGCACATTAATCCAGATAAAGTGATGGAGACAATTCATCCGTCTAAAGACGTTGATGGTTTCCACCCGATCAATATTGGTCGTATGGCCAAAGGTTTACCAGCATATATCTCCGCTACTCCACAAGGTGTATTGGATTTACTAGCCTATTATAAGATTGAGACGGCTGGAAAACATTGTGTGGTAGTGGGTCGCTCTCAAATCGTCGGATTACCGATGTCCATCTTAATGCAGCGTAATCACCCGGTGGGTAACTGCACGGTTACCTTAACGCATTCTAGAACGACTAATTTAGAAGAAATTTGTTCTCAAGGGGATATTGTTATTGCGGCATTGGGTATACCAGAGTTTATTAAGTCTGCTCACATTAAACCAGGTGCCGTTGTTATCGACGTGGGTTTAACACGCGTAGAAGACGCGACAAAGAAATCAGGTTTTGCTTTAAAGGGTGATGTGGATTTCGATGATGTAGCTCCTAAATGCTCCTATATTACGCCTGTACCTAAAGGTGTAGGTCCTATGACCATCGTTTCCTTGATGAAAAACACTCTTCTAGCTGCTAAAGGCGTGATTTATCCAAAAAACTAAGATTGATATAGATAGCGATAAAAGACTCCTAAGGGGAGTTTTTTATCGTATTCATCGTTCAAAAATATCTCTCCTGACTCTGCCTTTTCTGGCACATTGAAAATACCTTTCATTAAGTTTTCAACTACTAAGGTCGAGAAGCCTAAGGAATAGACATTCGTTAAAAGGATGTGTTCTTTCGGATCTAATATATCCTTCACTGAACGTAACATATCATCGATTTGCTCCTCTAGTACCCACTTTTCCCCTTCAGGACCCCGACCATAGGCTGGAGGATCCAATAGGATACCTTGATAATAATTACCGCGTCTAGCTTCGCGCTTCACGAATTTTAGCGCATCTTCGGCCATCCAACGAATATTGTCCAACTTTGATACTTCCATATTCTCTCTCGCCCAGGATAAAACAGGTTTTACCGAATCCACGTGAGTAACATCAGCCCCTACTTGTTTACAGGCTAAACTTGCACCGCCAGTGTAGGCGAATAGGTTCAAAATCTTAGGTTTAGGTGTTTTAAGTAAAGGAATATTCTTTGCCAAAAACTCCCAGTTTGACGCTTGCTCCGGAAATATCCCCACGTGCTTAAAGGAGGACAAGGAAATCTTAAAATTCAAATCTAAAGTTTCCGATTGATACGGCATAAACCATTTATCCGGCACGCCTTTCTTCACTTCCCAAACGCCACGTTCATTACTTCCTTTTTCTTTTTTGAAGTACGCATTCGCCTTACTTGCCCAGAATTCTTCTGAAAGTGATTTTTGCCAAACCGCCTGAGGCTCAGGACGTCTTACTACATGGTCACCAAATTTTTCGAGTTTTTCGAACCCACCGGAGTCAATTAATTCGTAGTTTTTACCCCAAAATGCGGGTGTCTCAATGGCAATAGAAGCTGAATTTTTCAATTTTTAGGGGTTCAATGGGATTTTAGTTAGGAAATACACAGAACGTCTTCCTTCCTCTGAATTATTAATTGTTTGATTACCAGAGGCTAGAAAATTGTTACCAAACCAGAAGTTTAAATCTGATTTTTCTTGACGACGAATTTTATCTCCTTGATTTTGTGAACTTAATTCTTGAATCTTTTCTTCTCCCGATTGACCTTCTGCTGTTATATATTTAGAAATGATATCATTGCCCCTTTGGTAAGATAAGGTAAGAATGTCTCCATGTAGGGATGTTTTTATTTTTTGGATCAATTTATCTTCTTTTATATCATTTAAATCGATGGAATGATCCCATAACAAATTACCTTTTTCATCTATTTCTGCAATCACGGCATGTGTATAAATCCATCCATCGAATTGCTGTGAATTACTATACGAATTAAAACCTCTATATCCCCATGGACTATAATAGCTTGAGAATGGAGAGTATAAGCCATAATTACCGTATCCCCATCTGTAAGGATTATACAGCATGTTCCACGGTGAAAATAATCCTCCT
>JBILCC010000196.1:0-2964 GCA_044353355.1 Aquirufa sp. | reverse complement strand
GCCACGGGAGAAGTTCAAGACGAATACTTTAGACGCTGCATATACACTCATCAAAGGAATCGCCTGATAAGCAGTTGAACTGGCAATATTTAATACATAAGCTTGTCCTTTGCCAGAAAGCATAGGGTAGAAACGATAACATGCTTCCACCAATGCATTCATGTTAACTTGCATCATTTTTTGAGTTTCTTCAAAGGAATACCGCTCAAACTCGCCTACTAAACCATATCCAGCATTATTAACTAGAATACGAAGATCTATCTGCTTAGCTAAAACCCATTCATAAAGTGTATTCACAGCCCCAGGTTCTGCTAAATCTGCCACTAAGTAATCAACCTCCAGCGAATACTTTTTCTGTATCTCCTCTTTAACCATTTGAAGCTCATAAGAATTACGAGCGACTAATAATAAATTATAGCCTCTATCAGCTAATTGTAAGGCAATTTCTTTGCCTATCCCTTTACTACCTCCGGTAATGATTGCGTATGACATACTGTTTGCGTAAATGAAAAAAGCCGCCCAATGAGCAGCTTTTTCCGATGATTAATCTTTACTTATTTTTTAGGTGCGTCAGCAACAGGGTTCAAATACTCATTGATTTCCTTGTCATCCGCTTTTATTTCCTGCGCTTTAGTGAAGTAATCTCTCACTTTAGCATCATCCTTAGTTACCGTTAAATGGTAGCCACCTAAATACTTATATGCTTCGAATAACTGATTCTTATCTTCTCTAATAGCCGTTGATTTTTCCTCTCTCAACTTCATTACAGTTTCCACGAATTTTTCATAATGCGGCACACCTAACCATTTCGTTCCTGTATAGTCGATCAAGTTATTCGTACGAGCACGGTTTATATAGAATGGTGGCCATTTTTCGTTTACTTGAATCGCTTTAGCAAAAAGTGTATCTGCCTTCATCGCAATAAGAGGGCGATTTAAAGTATCTGCTCTTGGAGTAAATGCTGCTACAAAGTAATAATCCATAGCTGCTTTAAAGTAGTCCCCAGAACCAACTGTCTGGTTTTTCTTTTGTTTCCACTCAATACCCTTCAATGCTGCAGTTGCAGCATCATTATAGCGCTTTTGCTTGTAACGAATATCATGAATAATATTATATACGTTGTTATTTGTATCAAGAGGTGCAGCACGCTCTAAATAATTTAAAGCGATAGAATCTTTCCCTAAACCTTGATATCCTTTACCAAAATACAAATCATCCATATAATATGGTTTCACACCTGAGCGAACCATACCTTCCAAGTTATCAATCCCTTGTTGGTAGTTCTTCATTTCAACATGAGAATAACCACGCATACGGTAGATATCATTGTCTTTCACCCCTTTCTTATCTGCCTCATCCGTATATTTCATCGCACCTTCATAATCTTGAGATAGGAATAATAACTTAGCTGTTTCCAAAGTAACTTCAGGAGTTGCTTCCGCTTTCTCTAGATACTTTCTGAAATAGCGAGAAGCATTTTTGTATTGGCTACCTACAATCAAATACTCACCATAACGCTTATGGGCTGGTGCATAGTTTGAATCTAAATCAATGGCCTCTTTGTAACGAGTTTGAGTCTCACGGTAGTTTTTACCACGTAAAAATACGGTACCGATTTTTACCTTCGCTTTCACGTTTCTAGGATCTTGCATTAAAGCTTGCTCATAAGAAGAAACTGCATTACCACCATCATTTTTAATTAAGAAGGCATCTCCACGAACGATCATTTGCTCCGCATTAGGACCCTTCTTCGTTTTCTCTAACATCAAGTCGATCAAACGTATCGCCTCAGCAGGGTCGTTATTATTCGCATTGAATTCTGGATCGCGTCCTAATTTATAGAACATGGAATACGCCTCTGCGATTCGGTGAAGAACATCACCATTCTTATATTTCGTTTCAGTCAAAATACGGTCAAAATCTACTTTTGCCTCATTGACTTTGTTTTGGCCTACTTTAATAGAAGCTAAACCTACTTGATTCAAATAGTTTTTAGGGTCTGCTGCCAAGCCTTTTTTGAAAGCATCTTCAGCTCCTGCCCAATCTCTGCGAGATAAATAGTAGTAACCTAAATAATAATAATTTTCCCCGGTTGGAGAAGCCGTTACTAAACCTTCAAAAACTTGTTTAGCTTTAGTCGGTTGATCGCGATCGATTAAGTGCAACCCGTCTGCGATAGTTTGTCCCATTGCCAGATTGGTGATCAATAAACTGACTGCCAATATCCACGATTTCATTTTCTTCATAATGTTGTTTAATTAATAGCTTTCTACGTTTTTCCTAGGCATCGAACACCGAAATGTCCAATTTTATACACTTAACATTTTATTTGTAAGAGTGACAAAAATAAAAATAATCTTCTATTTTCCCTACTTAAAACCGAATAAAATACATTCTTAGTTAATTTGATAGGTCCTAATCGTGATAGGACGGGTTAAGGGTATTAAACCTGCCTTCAATACAATTAGCTGCCCTAAATCACCTGAAATATAATTTAAGAATCCAGTTCCTAGGCCCTGATGTGCCTCTTTCAAAATATATTTGATTTCGCGACGTAGAGGGTACTTTTTTAAAGCCAAATTATAGCCAAAAGGTTGCGTGTAAAGCATCCCCTTACTTTCCGCTACAGACATCACATTCACAGATCTAATAAATCCAAGCGAAGTAGGATTATCCCCATCACTAATCCAATTAGATCCTACTATACCAATGGATCGCGGATCACTTTTAACCAGTTTAATGACTTCTGGATTAGAGCCAGCTGCCACTACATGTAATTTCTCAGAACTCGCAATCTTTAATTTGTCTACTAAAAATTTCAAATTACTCGAATTAGCCTTGTCCACTACAAGTGTATATTTGGACGAAGACCCTACCATTAAATCCCTTAAATCAGCTAAGGTAATTAGTGTATCTGTATTGGACTTATTCGCTAATAGAGCGATACCATCTGCCGCGATATTA
>JBILCC010000195.1:0-2985 GCA_044353355.1 Aquirufa sp. | reverse complement strand
CGAAAAGCTTTTGGCAAACGGCAAAGGATTACCCGCTTATTTATTGCGCTCAGACAGTGAAATCGCCACCATCCAAGCACAGATCGCGGATGCAGTGAAGCAAAATCAGTTAGCTCAATACTATTTCAATTTCTTGTTAAACCGCGAATTGCGCGCTGAAATACGCATCGATTTTGAAGTTGAAAAAGCGATCGCTGGAGTGTATGCGGTGACGCCAGGTGTTCGCGAGGAATTATCCTTGCTTTCTAAATCGATTAATATCCAAGAGACGGTGTTGAAGATGAATGAGTCCTTTTACCTGCCCAAATTGAATGGTTTTGTGAACCTGGGATCGCAGTCAACGCTGGGAAACATCAGTTCAAGAAGCGGATATTATTTCTTAGGACTTCAAATGGACATTCCGATTTTCTCTGGAAAACGTAACTTGTACAAGGTGAAACAGACTCAATTAGATATCGCCTCCGCGAAAAATGCCCTGGATCTGAGTACGAAGCAGTTTAATATGGCGACCGAAATTGCGCAAAAGAACGTACAATCATCTATCGTTAGCTTTCAGGCCTCCACGAAATCCTACGAGGCGGCCTCCGCTTATTTACGCCTCATCGAAAAAGGTTATAAAGAGGGCGTGAGCACCTATTTAGAAACGGTGGACGCCAGAAATCAATGGATGAACGCCCAAATCAACTACCAATTAAAACAATTCAACGTATTAATCGCCGCTGCCGCTTACGAGCGCGAAGCCGCTAGCTACCCACTCTAATGAAAAAGATCTGCCTACTTATTTCTCTCATCACGGTATTTTCCGCTTGCTCTTCGAAGAAGAAGGAAGTCGTGGCTACCACAGCCAACGACATCATCCCGGTTTCCGTAATTTCCCTGCAACAAGAATCTATCACCCGCCCCATCCAGGCTTCTGGCGTCTTCACGACCGAAGATGAGACCTATTTAGGTTTTAAAATAGGCGGCGTGATTCAACACGTGTTTGTCAAAGAAGGCGACGCCGTGAAAGCGGGTCAACTAATCGCTAGCCTAAACCTGACCGAAATCAAGGCACAGGTACAGCAAGCACAAATCATGCTCGAAAAAGCACAACGCGATCATGCGAGAGCGAAGAACTTATACCGCGATAGTGTGGCGACTTTGGAGCAATTCCAAAATGCCAAAACCGGCCTAGAGATCGCACAGCAGGCCTATAATGCGGGTGCGTTTAACCAAAGCTACGCAGAAATCAGAGCCGTGAAATCCGGCTTTGTCTTGAAGAAATTAGCCAACGATGGCCAGGTCGTGGGACCCGGAACGCCGGTCGTTTTATTGAATGGCGCGAACAAAGGAAATTGGGTATTGAAAGTGGGTTTGAGCGATCGCGACTGGGCGGCGACGCAGGCGGGAGATCCGGCAGAGATTACGCTGGATGCGGCTGACGGGAAGACTTTTAACGCGTCTGTTTTAGCCAAATCCGAGGGAGTCGATCCGGTGACGGGGACACTTTGGGTGAGTTTGCGCATCAGTGGTGCGCCGACAGCGCAGCTGGCGGCGGGGCTTTTTGGGAAAGCGAAAATTCGTCCGCGGAAACAGATTAAATCCTGGGTGATCCCGTATGACGCGATTCTGGATGGAAACGCGACAGAGGGATACGTATTTATAACGAAAGACGGGAAAACCGCGGAGAAAGTGAAGATTCAGATCTCGAGTATTGACCACGGGAAAGTATTCGTTTCTGCAGGTTTGGAAGACGCAAAATCACTCATCACGAGCGGGAATGCCTATTTAGACGCAGGTTCAGCCATTAAAATCGTCCGCTAATTATGAAGATAGCTAACTACGCGGTAAAGAATTACCAATTTACGCTCACGATGTTTTTGATGGTCGTGGTCGTGGGGATTGTCACGATTATGACGATGCCCAGGGCGGAAGATCCGGACATGAATGCCCCTCAATTCCCTATTATCGCTGTTTACCCGGGAACGAGTCCAGACGATATGGAGGAACTAGTGGTGAAGCCCGTCGAGAAAAGATTGTACGAACTGGAGAACGTGCGCAAGATTAACACGACAATTAGCGATGGCCTAGCGGTGTTCGCGGTCTATTATAAATACGGCGTGAATGTGGACGAGAAATACTCCGAGGTTGTTCGCGAATTGAATAGCATCAAAGGGGAATTACCTAAAGAGGTGATCAAACTCGAGGCTCAGAAAGCCACTCCCTCTGGCACGAACGTGTTGCAGATGGCGCTGATTTCGAACAATGCATCTCTAGACCAACTGAAAATCACGGCAGAACGTCTTCAAGAGGATCTGGAGAAAGTCACTGCCTTGAAGAAAGTGACGATTTCCGGATTGCCAGAATCACAAGTGAAAATCGATTTGAACATCGAAAAGATGGCTCAGATGCAGGTCTCACCTGACCGCGTGCTGCAAGCGATCCAAAGCGAAATTGCGAACATCCCTGGAGGTAGTATCGTGGAAAATTCGAAGTCCTTTAATATCCTCACATCAGGGAATTACCAGAACATCGACGAAATCAAAAATACGATTGTCTTCTCGTATCAAGGGAAAAACGTGCTGTTGTCAGATGTGGCCAAAGTTTATTTCGACTACGCCCCAGAAAATCACATCACGCGCTTGAACCAGAACCGCTGTCTATTCGTGACGGCCGCCCAAAAATCCGGCGAAAACATCGCGAAAACCCAGGCCGCTTACGAACCGGTGATCGCCCAATTCAAAAAGACTTTACCGAAGAACATCGACTTAGTCGTGAATTTCGACCAAGCCGAAAACGTCAATACCCGCCTCAGTGGCCTATTGAAGGACTTTATTATTGCCATTTTATTGGTCGCATTGACTTTATTACCGCTCGGTTTACGCGCCGCTTCTATCGTGATGATTTCGATCCCGCTATCCTTAGCGATCGGGATTATCCTCTTGAACATCATGGGCTACAGCCTGAACCAGCTGAGTATCGTGGGTTTAGTCGTAGCACTAGGAC
>JBILCC010000194.1:0-2988 GCA_044353355.1 Aquirufa sp. | reverse complement strand
TAGAAAGCATCCGGTAAACCGAGCGAATCTACTATTTGAATAAAAGAATCAGCCACCGATTTAACTTCTTGCAACATCTGTTGAAGTAATCCACGTAGTTTATCCTCTAAACGAAGAAAATCACTCACCTGAAAATGAGCTAAATGCGGTTCAATTGGAATAAAATTCTCTTCTAACGAAATCTTCAAAAAACCGTGCAAACTATCCCGCATGCGATTCCAATTCCTTCCCTCAGCCACTTCCTGATTAGCAAAGGATAATATTAATTCACTCAACTCTCCATCACCGGAACTATTAACCTGATCCAAAAGGCGATTAATTAATTCATGAATCAATCCGTTTGAATCTAATAAAACTTCATACTGACTAGGTAGATTTAACTCATCCACAAAGGAAGCACTTAATCTTTGTACGAATGAATCTATGGTCATGACAGAAAACAATCCATAATCCTGAAGGATTTGTTGTAAAGTAGTATCGGCTCGTGCAGCTAAAATATCTTTATCTAAAATAATCCCCTCATTGGCTAGTTCTGTTTGAACTTTTTCTAAAACAGCTAGAATTTTCTCTTGTTCTGAAGTAGAAGTATGTAAAAAGGAGGGATATTCTGCCATTCCTGCTAAAAAATGCAAAATTCTTTGACGCATTTCTTCAGCTGCCTTTATGGTAAAAGTCACAGCTAAAATTCGACGAAAATATCCCTTAGTTTCCACCTCACAGAGCGCCATCTTGATATACTCAATGGTCAAGGTATACGTTTTACCGGATCCCGCTGAGGCTGAAAAGAGGGTAATTTGTTGAGGTTTCATCTAAATTCTATATGTATTGCAAGATAAAATAAAAATAGGATTAATTCGGTATGCTTTTATTTCACTATCTTTGTTTCCCGTAACCAAATCAACAATTCTATCAATGTCTGGTAAAGGGAATCCCAAGAAATCCAAGTTCATTTTTGTTACGGGTGGTGTAACAAGCTCGTTAGGAAAAGGCATTATAGCCTCGTCATTAGCAAAGCTTTTACAAGCGCGAGGTCTCACCTGTACAATCCAAAAGTTTGACCCTTATATCAACATTGATCCAGGAACCCTGAATCCATATGAACATGGCGAATGCTATGTAACGAATGATGGAGCAGAAACGGATTTAGATTTAGGACATTACGAGCGTTTTTTAAATACGCCTACTAGTCAGGCAAATAACATTACCACAGGTCGTATTTACCATAATGTCATTACTAAAGAACGTCGTGGAGATTACTTAGGTAAAACGGTTCAAGTGGTACCTCATATTACAGATGAAATCAAACGCAACATTATGCTTTTGGGCGAATCTGGAAAATTTGATATTGTCATAACAGAAATTGGTGGTTGTGTAGGTGATATTGAATCACTTCCCTTTATCGAGGCAGCACGTCAATTGAAATGGGATTTAGGAGAGAAAAATACCTTATTTATTCACTTGACGTTAATTCCGTATTTAGCTTCTGCTGGGGAATTAAAAACCAAGCCCACTCAACATAGTGTTAAACAATTATCGGAATCAGGAATTCAACCAGATATCCTCGTTTGCCGTACAGAACATCCGATTCCTCAGGAAATGAAGAAGAAGATTGGTTTATTCTGTAATGTATCTGAGGCGGATGTAATCGAGGCAAGAGATGCGTCTACTATCTACGAAGTGCCTTTATTAATGAAGGAGGAGCGTTTAGATAGCCGCGTTTTATACAAGTTAGATATCTATAATGATAAGGAGTCAAATTTAAAGAACTGGACTAATTTTCTTTCTAAACTGCAAAACCCGAAGTTCGAAATCAACATCGGTTTAATTGGTAAATATGTAGAGTTAAAAGATTCCTATAAGTCTATTGCTGAAGCATTTATTCATGCTGGAGCAGCTAATGATATTAAAGTTAATCTTCAATGGATCTCCTCGGAGACCATGGATGCGGAAAATGTAGCTGATACGCTAGCAGGTTTAGATGGTATCTTGGTAGCTCCAGGTTTTGGTGAAAGAGGGATAGCCGGAAAAATTAATGCAGTTAAATATGCGCGTGAGCATAAAATTCCTTTCCTAGGAATATGCCTGGGTATGCAATGTGCGGTCATTGAATTTGCGCGTAATGTGATGGGATTGACTGAGGCACATTCATTTGAAATGAATCCAGATAGTCCGGATCCAGTGATTAATTTAATGCTGGAGCAGAAAGACATTTCTGAAAAAGGAGGAACGATGCGTTTAGGTGCTTATCCTTGTAAGATTGAAAAAGGAACTTTAGCCTATAAAATATATGGTAAATCATTGATTCAAGAGCGTCATAGACACCGTTACGAATTCAACAATGATTACTTAGATCAATTTCACAAGGCAGGTTTAATTACGTCTGGTATAAATCCTGATTCGAATTTGGTTGAAATCGTGGAAATTGAAAACCATCCCTTCTTTGTGGGTGTTCAATTTCACCCAGAATATAAATCGACGGTTGAAAGTCCGTCTCCCCTATTTGTACAATTTGTAAAGGCGGCGCATCAACACGCGGTGCCATTCATTAAAAATTCTAAATAAGAAATCATGGATAGAAATTCCATCACGGGTATAGTATTAATTATGGGTATGCTTTTAGGCTACCAATATTTCTTTGCCCCTAAAGAAATACCTGTAGTAACACCGAAAGCGGTAACTCAAAAAGCGGTATCTGTAGCGCCTAAAGATTCAGCCAAAGTTGTAGCAATCGATTCTACTGCAAAAAAAGAACAAGTATTTACGCTAGAAAATAAAGATATCATTGTTAAGGTGTCTTCTAAAGGAGCGAAACTTGTATCGGTTCAATTAAAGAACTACAAGAGTTATGCAAATTTCAATGCCGGTAAATCAGATGGTTTGTTTTTATATAACTCGTCTAAAGATGAATTCAGTATTGAATTACCCACTGCGGCGGGAAAAGTAAAATTGGCTAATCTGGATTTTGCTGGGGTTCAATCGGGTAATAAG
>JBILCC010000053.1:0-10282 GCA_044353355.1 Aquirufa sp. | reverse complement strand
CGATACTTGTCGTATACATTGGCTCGCAGGAAGTAATCGCAGGCCGTATGACAGTGGGTAATATTACAGAATTCATTATGTACGTATTTATGTTGACTTGGCCTGTAACAGCTTTGGGTTGGACCAGCTCGCAGATTCAACGAGCAGCTGCTTCTCAGAAACGTATCAATGAGTTTTTAGAGGCCAAATCAGAACTTACCACTGGTCAGCAAATTCGCCAGGAAATCATTGGTAATTGGGAATTTAAAGACGTTTGTTTTGCTTATCCGGGTTCTGATCGCTTCGTATTAGAAAAGGTGAACATGACAATTGCGGCAGGGGAGTCAGTGGCTCTTTTAGGTCAAACTGGTTCAGGTAAATCGACAGTTGCTTTATTGATGGCTCGTTTTTATGACCCTAGCTCGGGAGAGATTTTATTGGATGGTATTTCTTTAAAAGATTGGGATATGGCGTGGGTACGCTCTTTTGTGGGTTTTGTACCGCAAGATGTATTTTTGTTCTCAACCAGTATTTCAGAGAATATTCGGTTTGGGAATGATTCATTAACACAAGAATCGATTGAGATTGCAGCGAAGCAAGCAGATGTGTATGATAATATCATGGAGTTTCCTGATCAGTTTGAAACGATTCTAGGCGAGAGGGGAATTACGCTTTCAGGTGGTCAAAAACAACGTGTGTCGATTGCACGTGCTTTGGCTAAAAATCCTAAGATGCTTATTCTAGACGATTGTTTATCTGCAGTAGATACACATACAGAACATACGATTCTAGAAAACTTGAAACAGATCACACAAGGGAAATCTTCTTTGATTATCTCACACCGAGTTTCTTCTGCTCGATTAGCAAATCGAATCTTTGTGCTTTTTGATGGATCAATAATGGAGAGCGGATCCCACGAGTTTCTGATGGAGCGTAAATCGCTATATTTTGATCTTTATCAACAGCAGTTGAACGAGGAATTACATCAAATTTCCGCTCAATCGAATTAATTCTATCTCAGCCGATTTGGCAGCAAATTTAGCTTCAATTAAACGAGTCTCGGCCGCCACAGCATTACGTTGAACCTCTCTTAATTCATAAGAAGTTGCGATACCTACTTTAAAGCGATCGAAAGCAATATCGATATTTTGTTTTGCGATGGCATAATTCTCTGTTTCAAGCTGAATTAAATTCAAGGCATTTTCATAGGTGATGTAAGTTCTTTCCAGCGAGGATAAAAGATTATTTTTCAAATCCTCAATCTGTAGTGACGCAATTTCTGCATTGATTTTTGCGTTTTGAATTCTTCTTTTCTGATTATAGCCATCAAAAATATTGAACGTTGCTCTTAAGCCATAGTTAAAAACATCACTACTTCCTTTTTCTACCCCGAAACCAGCACCATTCACTACGCTATTCATATTATATCCAGCTAATAAATCAATTTGAGGTTTCTGTTGACTTTGTAAATTTTTGGTATCCAAATCATTGATTTTTTTCGTCAAAATGGCAGAGATGAGTGCAGGATTTTGAGACAAAGCACTCACTTTAAGCTCATTTAACGCTAGCTTAGGCATTAAATCGATCATCGTATTTATTTCAAAATCTGCCTTGTAATCTTTAATCAAAAGTGTGTTGAATCCGATTTTTGTGTTGGTAAAGGATTGCTCCTGTGCTATTAATAGCGCCTTATCCTCATTATAATCTACTTGAGCTGAGTAATAATCCACTTTAGACCCTTGACCTACTTCATATCGGTCTTTCGCTAATTTAAGTCGGTCATTCGAGATTTCAAGTCCTTTTTTGAAGTTGTTTACTCTCAGGTTTTGACGAATGATATCGTAATAGGTAGTTGAGATTAAGGCAATTAAGTTCTCGATATTGGACTCAGTTTGCTTAGCACCCAGGTTTTGTAATTCTTTAAATCGATCACGTAAAACGAACATGCCTTGGCCATCGTACAATGTCCAAGCCATCGCTAAGCCTGCATTGCTAGAATTTGATTTAACCCCAGATTGAACTAAAGGGGGTCTCAATCCTCCAAAAAATGATTGATCAAGTCCAGAAACCGTATAATTTTTAGAGGCTGTTCCGGTGATGGTCGGAAGAAACCCGGCATTTCCAAGTGTATTTTCATTTGCAGCGATACGCTCCCTTTGCCTTGAAATCTGAATAGAATATTGCTTCGTTATCCCTTGTTGGATCGCCTCTTCTAAAGTCAACATTTGTTGTGCTTGCGCCGCAAAAGGACACAAAAGAACGAAGAAGGCTAAGCGAAATGGTTTCATAGAAATAGGTTAAATCAATCAATAAAACAAACTTAACAAAATCAAGCCATATTAGGAAGTCAAAAGCCTATAAGCACCTATAAGGCTTTTTGCATAGAATGTAATACATTTGTTTAATGGTCTCACATCTATATATCTATCCAATCAAGTCATTAGGGGCGGTTTTAGTCTCGAAAGCAATCATGGAGGAGGAGGGATTACGTGGTGATCGCCGCTTTATGCTAGTAGATAAGGAAGGTAAATTTATTACACAGCGTACCCGGCCTGAGCTAACTAGATTCACTTTAACTGAGTCAATGCATGGTTATTTAGTGAAAGATGCAGAAACAGGCTTGGAAAAAGTATTGCATTTAGAGCCTCTTGTAGGTGAGTATATTTCCGTTGAGATTTGGGATGATCAATTGCAGGCTAGAGAAGTGATGGATGGGTGGTCGCTTTGGTTTTCGGAAGCCTTAGCTCAACAGGTGAAGTTAGTTCGGATTACAAAGGAAAAACCTCGTGAAATGCAGGCAAAATACCAAACTGGATTAGCTAAAAACACCTCATTTGCAGATTCATTGCCTTTATTAGTAGTGACTTCGGGCTCTTATTTAGCTTTAGAGCGCAAGCTTCAAGGGCCAGTAGATCGACTACGTTTTAGACCTAATATTATCGTTTTGGCAACAACACCTTTCGTGGAAGATACCTGGTCTGAAATTAAGATAGGAGAGGTGTCTCTTTCAGGTGCCAAACCTTGTGCTCGGTGCTCTTTAATCAATGTAGATCCTACTTCGGGGGAATCAGATAAGAAAACCTTGAAAACCTTAGTATCCTTTAGAACAATGAATCAAAAAGTTTATTTTGGTCAGCAATTTGTTCCTATTTCAATAGGCGAAATTCACGTGGGAATGGAGGTTCAAATCATTCGTTCGCAGGATGCTATTTATTAAAAATTTGTCCTTGGAAGTGGTTATAGGTGCTGTTTTATACCAGTATTTCCTCTATGACATTTGTTTACATGCCTCTCCTAGTTTTCTTGAAGTCTCCATTCTAGCTTTGGTTGTCTGGTTTGTCTATTTATTGGATCGGCAGATTGATAATCTATTTCAACCCATTCAAGATGTTCGCCATCAAATGCATGCAGTTTACAGAAGGCCCATCTGGATAATGATAGCCACGTTAGGGTTTCTTATTAGTTGCTTGTTACCATTTTTAAAGATCGAAATTTTGCTTGCTGGTTTGTTGCTGGCATTTCTGTTGTTAGCTTATGGATTTGCCTGGCACAAAGGTATTTTGCGTTCAGAAAAAGAACTATTTACAGCCATTTTATACAGCTTAGGGGTTGGTTTGGTGGTTTGGGTCCGTGAACCTTCTGCTATATTCTTCCTCTTGCCGTTAATCGGATTAGCCTATCAAAATTTATGTTTTTTTAATCTTCTGGAGGGGAAATCTAGCTTTTATCGGGATCGATTAAAAAAAACAGAGTGGATCCTAATCATGCTATTGAGTGGGATTTATGCTGCGACTAAGGATCTTTTTATCGTCTTACCTTTTTTGGTTACATTTGGGTTAACATTCCTATTGTCGCGTTCAACTATTTTCGAGAGGAATCGCTTCTGGGGAGAATTGGCATTTTGGAGTCCACTAATTTATCTATTTCATGGGATTTTTTCAACATAAAGACGCTTATAAAGCCTTGCAATTTCCGGAGTTTCGCGCTTATGTGACGGGAAATACGCTTTTTACGATTGCTTTGTTGATTCAAGAGGTGGTCTTGGCGTATGAAATATATAAGATAACACACAACCCATTAGCGTTGGGATTAATTGGGTTAGCGGAAGCTGTTCCTTTTATCTCTTTGGTGCTTTTTGGTGGCCATTTTGCAGACAATCGGGATAAGAAAAAGATCATGCAGGTGACGCTATCCCTGATTATTGCGTCCTCTATCTTCTTATTATATTCGAGTACGCAACTTCAATCAGCAGATCAGGATTTCCATATCTATTCGATCTATGCGGTTATTTTTATTATTGGTCTTTCCAAAGGTTTTTTCAGTCCAGCTGCTTCCTCTTTAAACCCTTTTTTAGTTCCTAAAGAGGTTTTTGCAAATGCAGCGACATGGAACAGTTCGTTTTGGCAATTAGGATCTATTTTAGGCCCAGGTGTGGCAGGTTTTTTATATGCCTATGCAGGTTTGTCAGGGTCTTTGCTGACCGTGATTTTGTTGCTATTGGGGGTCATGGTCTGTATTTTCCAAATAGATAGTCGTCCTGTGCCCGAGAAAACGGTTCATCATGAATCGATATGGCATAGTTTGAGAGAGGGGATTGCCTATGTCTTTAAGACTAAAATCATCTTATATTCGATTTCTTTAGATCTATTCTCTGTGCTTTTTGGGGGTGTCATTGCTATTTTACCCATTTTTGCTGAGGACATCTTGAAGGTAGGTGCGGAAGGTTTGGGAATATTGAGAGCAGCTCCTTCGGTGGGTGCCGTGGTGACGATGGTTACATTGGTTTATTTTCCTCCGCTGAAACATGCCTGGAGAAACTTGATTTTAGCTATTGCCGGTTTTGGCTTAGCCACTCTGGTCTTTGGGGTATCGACTAATTTTTGGCTTTCCGTGACGGCCTTGTTTTTTACAGGAGCTTTTGACTCTATCTCGGTCGTTATTCGTCAAACGGTTTTGCGTTTCTATACACCTGATGAGATGCGAGGACGTGTATCATCTGTAAATGGGGTTTTTGTCAGCACATCCAATGAATTGGGTGCTTTTGAGTCAGGTGTAGCTGCGAAGTTGTTTGGTACTGTGCCTTCTGTTCTGATAGGTGCAGGAGTAACATTAGTGTTAGTAAGTCTAGTTGCCCTTACCTCTAAAGAATTATTTGATCTTGATGTCGACCAAAAAGTATCGGAATAACTAAGCGTTCTCGTTTGTTATTTTTTCTTTGTTCTTAGCTATTTGTTCAGGCCAAGTTTTCAGTATTTCCGTGATAGCTTTCTTCGACTCTTGAGCCCATTGTATGCTTTGGATAGCTTGTACATTGCTGGCGTTTTCACCTAATAAGCAAGGGAGAATTTTTATATGGTGTTCTTCCCTCTTTTTGTCAGAAATAATCACCGTTGCATCACAAGATAAGTGGTGTATAATTCCGTCTGGTGTTTGACCTTCTGAAATATAAAAATGATCTAACTGACTTAATTCTATCGTATTTTGAGCGATCAAATCATCTCCTTGAAAATGTAATTG
This sequence comes from Aquirufa sp., assembly GCA_044353355.1. Taxonomy (GTDB): domain Bacteria; phylum Bacteroidota; class Bacteroidia; order Cytophagales; family Spirosomataceae; genus Aquirufa. Next base: position 4,786 of record JBILCC010000053.1, on the reverse strand, counting down.
AGTGATAGATGTGTCTGCTACAGCTACATAGGAAACGCGTTTCTTGCCTGATTTATCGGCAAAAAAATCACCAATGGACTGAAAGAAATTGCGTTTAGACAAAGTGGTTATACCAAGGCCCTTTGTTTTAGCTGGTAGGTGTTTCTGTATAAATTGAAAAGTGCTGGGCAGTTGAATAGACATAATAAAACAGATTAAATTTCGATTCTAATTTTAGGCTTAGGGAATTCAAAATACTTCGAAAAGGATTGGAACCAAGCATGGATGGTTTCAAATCCTGTTTTATCAAGTTTGTATTCGATAAATTGCCCTTTTTTAACGGATTGGATCAAATTTGCTTGCTTCAATAAATCCAAGTGATGCGAAATGCTCGGTTTACTCATGTCAAACTGACTGGCAATCTTTCCGGCATTTTGTGGCCCGTTAACCAAGAACTGCAAGATCTCTCTCCGCGTAGGATCGTTGATTGCTTTAAATTTTGCGTCCATCTTAATTAGATAATTAAGCGAATGTCTAAATTAATTTTGGGAAATACAAACTTTTATAGATCAGATTTACGATATGCCTCTATTAAAGCTAGTTCTCCTTCCTTTCCAGGCTTTGAATTTCCATGTTCCATTCCTAAAACGCCAGTAAATCCTTTTTGTTTTACGTGTCTAAATATATTTTGGTAATTAACCTCACCTGTAGTAGGTTCTTTGCGGCCAGGATTATCTCCTATTTGTAAATAGGCTATCTCATTCCAGCATTTATCCATATTTGCAATTAGATTTCCCTCATTTCTCTGCATGTGGTACATATCGAAAAGAATCTTACAAGAAGGAGAGTCTACTGCCCGACAAATGCTATACGTTTGATCTGAATATCGCAAAAATAAGTCTGAATTGTCGCTTAAAGGCTCCAAAACCATGGTTAATCCTGCAGGTTCTAAGATTTCAGCAGCGCGTTTTAGATTATCAATTACATTTCCAGTTTGGATTCCCATAGGTAGGTCTCTAGTAAAATTACCTGGAACCACAGTGGCCCATTTAGCATTTACTCGCTTGGAAGTGTCTACGGCTTTTCTGCAAGAATCAAGGAATAGGTCGGTCCATTCTTTTTTTCCGGTGGTCATCGTTTGTTTATCAAAAAATCCATCGAATTTGATGACGAAAACGCCCATTTTCATATTGAGCTTGGCTAGCTTTTCTCCAATTTTCTCTTGTAATGCTACCGGTCTCCCCATTAACTCGTTGTCTTCTAAGGCCGTGAATCCTTGATCATACATAAATTGCAGTTGATCAAGTTCGTTAGGTCCAGCATGGTTTTTAAACATCCCAAAATGTGGCGCGTAGTTCATTTCAAATGGTTTCTCGCGAGCTAGTGTAGCACCTTTCGAAAAGGAAGGAATCAATAAACTAGCTCCTAAAAGGGAAGCAAAATCACGACGTTTCATTTTATTTCTTCTTTAAAGTGGATAAATATTCAATTTGATGTTTATCTAAATAACTATTTACTCTAGCACAAGTGGAATTTCACAATGCTTTTTGAAGACACCTAAGACTAATATAATCTAAGCATATTTGATTGTCTTTTATTCTACTAAGTTTAAGATGATTTTTTCTTGCAGTAAGGTTTTCGATTACGCTTGCTGCTTGTATTTCTACTAATTTTCATGATTCCTTACCGAATAGTTGAAAAGGCAGTAGGGGTCATAAAAACAGACTCAATTTTCTCTATAATCTTACCATCTTTTTCTGAGTCAGCTGATGCTTTTTTCCATTTCGGATCATTTCCAAAAGCAGCCCAATTTACTTTTGCAGCCTCTTCTGATGGATGTGCAACAAGGTAAACTAATTTGCTTTGAACAGCCGGATCCTTTTCAATGGTGGTGAAGTAGGCGATATTTTTGATATCATGCGATTTAAAGATCTTCATCGTGTGATCTCTGAAACGCGCTAAAATCGCTGGATTTCTACCCGGTAATTGTGAATAGGTACGAAGTTCAAACACTTGATTTACAGGTCCGCTAGAAGGTTTAATTGTAGGACTAAAATCTGTCGCATTCATAAATATACTGGTCACTTTTGCCACAATTTTACCCGTCTCTTCCGATTTTTTTGAGACTGTTTTCCACTCAGGGTCGCTACTAAAATGTTTCCAGGAAGAATCGCGATCCGCTTTCGATGGATAAGCTAAAATATAATAAAGGGCATTTTCTGTGTTGTTTGTAGGGATCCAATAGCCCACATTTGTCATGCCGTGTTTTTCGAAAATCTTCGTGGTATGATTAGTGAATCGTTGGATTAATGCATCTAATCTGCCTGGATGGCAATAGTATATGCGCATTTCAAAATAACGGCTATCCACTTTTTTTGCGTTTACAGCAAAGGGAAATAGACCTGCACACAGCAAGGTCAAAAGAAGTATTTTTTTCATGTGTTAAAATAGGTTTGGACGAATTTACGGATTTAATCGTCTTTTTAGTAGTTTGTCAATCATAAAAAATAGCATCTCCGGTTTCAGCGTTCTCCAGTTCGGAATCTGGAGGTTACCGCCAAAATTCAGGTAGTAATCTATCTTGTATTTGGCCCATTCTTCCTCTACAAAAGGCGCAAAATGCATAGCCGCAATCCAGCCATCTTCCACATCTTCGAACCATTCTGCATAGTAGTCGTCTTCAAAAGATCCATGAAAATTAAGCACATTTTCGCCTACTAAAATAAAGTGCTTTATCCCTGCATCGACAAAATGATCCACCACGGTTCTCTTCAGGTGCATTACATCATTATGGAGGGTATCATTCCATTCCCCGAATAATTCGATAATGGTATATTTTGCTGTATAATCGGTGTATAGAATTTTGCAAAATAAGGTCCCTGAGCCTATATCATCCCAAAGCGGGTGAATGTAATAACCATAAATATCATTTTCATAAGTAGTTTGAGAATAATGTCTGCCAAAGAAGGGGGACTTCTTATCCTTGGCTGCGACATAAATAGATTCCCACTGGAACGAAGGTTCAATGTTTTGCATGTCCCAATAACCTAAAAAAGGCTTTAAAATGCAACCTTTTAATTCTTACGAACATCTTCTAGCTAAATTATCAGTAAATTGATAATTTATAGTACCTTGTATTGCAAAGTACCTTTTGTTTTATATCTTTGCTAAAGATTTAACAAACCACCATGAAAAAACGTCAGCTACTCATCCTATTACTCGTTTTTTGCAGTTTTCAAGCCATGTCCTTAGGCTTCCCTCATCGATTATATCCAGCTAAATTTATTAAAAAGACTATCCAAGTTTTTGTAAAAAAGGTAAAGAAATAATGTTTAATTTTGGTCTAAAGACTAAATTGATATGAGCTTATTATTTATTGAGTGGAATGCTGACCCTACCATTATAACTTTATTAGGTTTCCCCATTCGTTGGTATGGTTTATGTTTTGCCTTGGCTTTTTTGGCCGGTTTTCAGGTAGTTAGTTATATTTTCAAAAAGGAGGGGAGATCCGTTGAGCAAGCGGATCAATTGTTGATGTATACCATGGTGGGAACAATTGTGGGGGCGCGTATGGGGCATTATTTCTTTTATGAATTCCCTTTACTATTAGCTGATCCTGTTCGGTTTTTTATCCAAATGATCACCCCACCGTTTTCAGGTTTAGCCTCTCATGGAGCAGCCATTGGTTTGTTTACTGCCTATTATTTCTATACTAAAAAGAATAAAGATCAATCCTATTTGTATGTGACAGATCGTATGGTGATCGTAACTGCTTTGGCAGGTTTCTTCATCCGATTTGGAAATTTGATGAATTCGGAGATCATTGGAAAACCGACTGATTTGCCTTGGGGATTCAAATTTATGCGTGATTTTGAATTTAATCCGAGTGGGTTGGCCTCTTTTGTCGAACCGCGCCATCCCTCACAATTGTATGAAGCGCTTTCTTGTTTAGTGATTTTTGCCTTTTTATTGTGGCTGTGGAGTCGCCAAAAAGAAAAGACACCTCATGGAATATTGACGGGTCTTTTTATGATCATCCTATTTACTCTGCGTTTTTTCTATGAATTTTTGAAAGAAAACCAAAGTTCATTTGAAAATAGTTTGACACTAAATATGGGCCAAATATTATCCATTCCAGCCGTTCTATTCGGAATAGGTGTTCTATTATACGCAAAGAGAAAGGCTTAATTTGAATAGTCGAATCGTAAGTGGGCTAGATTAGGAAGGTGCTTTTTTGGACGATTCTGTTCGTAATCATATAGCACTTGACCAAGGCTTTTGTAGAAAGGATAACCTATCGTATCATAATCGTATTTCTCATCGTTGAAGATCTCGTCTTCATTACATAGTACAACAGCCGTCACGATAAATTCGATTTTTTTGTCAAAATCTACCATATAGGCATTGTCCAAAAGGAAACCATAAGCGTCTCCTACTTTATTGAAAATTCTCAAGGAGGGATTCAAATCTGCATTTTTCTCCGCTCCATAATACAAGAATTTACAGTAAGTAGCGTATTCCTCCTTGAAGTTTGGCTCTTTCGATTCTGTCGGATACATCGACATATAGCGGTAGAGAAAATCGTAATCACCTTTTGATAAATTAAATCGGTCTTTGGCTGGGTAAGCTTCAGGTAGCATAAGTCTTTTTAGAAATTCATGTTGAGCCTGTAAGGGATAAGCGTTTTTTAAACTAAAATCTAATGGATGATCTTCTACTTTACCTGCCTCATTCATGGTTCCTTTTCCAATTAAAATGGGAGTTGCAGCACTATATGGCGCCTCATTAAATGCTTCTGGTTGGTGGT
>JBILCC010000193.1:0-3022 GCA_044353355.1 Aquirufa sp. | reverse complement strand
TTCACCTCTTCCCATCTCGAACAGAGAAGTTAAGCCCCGCACCGCTGATGATACTGGGATCAAACCCGGGAAAGTAAGTAAGCTCCAAGTTATTATAGAAGACCTGCACCAAAAGTGTGGGTCTTTTTTTATGCCCAAAAATCAGTCCGTAGGAAATGAGTCGGAAGGAAATAAGGAATAGAGTAGAGAGTATAGAGCAAAGAGTAGAGATACGACATAAAAAAGAGGCTGCCGCCTCGTTTTTATTCATTTATGAAATATGGCCAATGCACTCTGCTCTTTGAACTTTGAACTTTGCTCATTGAACTCTGCCCTAAGCACTTTGCCCTTTGAACTTTGCTCTTTGAACTTTGGTCTTTGCTCTTTGAATTCCTCCATTCACCATTCACCACTTACCATTCACCAACTTTACTCTCTACTCTCCAATCTATTATCTCCTCTATTCTTTATGCTTTGTACTTTATTATTTACATTTGCTACATGACAATCCTCTACATCATTCTAGCCCTAGTAGCCGGCGCAGGTGCTACCTACCTCCTATTTCAAGGCAAATTAGCCTTATTACAAAGTCAATTAGCTCAGGCAAGTCAAGATCAAACGAAAGTGACTTCAATGGAGGCAGAAAATCGGACGCTATTTGGAAAATTATCACAATTAGAAGGTCAGAATGAAACCTTAAAGATGACGGTCGAAAATCAGAAATCTGACGAGGAAAAACTACGCAAAATGTTAGTGGATATCAGTAACGAATCCGTTCTGAGACAGGGTAAGATGCTAAGCGATCAACAACAAGTTAAATTAAACGACGTGTTGAACCCGCTCAAAGAGAAATTAAGGGAGTTTGAGGAGAAGGTTAACCTAGGTCAAAAAAACAGCTTAGAACAAAGTACCGTGCTCATGGAGCAGATCAAAAACTTAACCAGTTTAAATCAAACGGTAACGCAAAAAACAGAAGATTTAACGAATGCCCTGAAGGGATCCAATAAGTCGCAAGGAAACTGGGGGGAAATGATTTTGGAACGTGTATTAGAAAGCTCAGGATTAAAGAATGGGATGGAATACCAGACTCAATTTGTGACTAAAAACCAGGATCATGATACAATCAAACCAGATGCAGTCATTTTCTTACCTGACAACAAAAATCTTATCATTGATAGCAAAGTATCGCTTGTTGCTTACGAACGATACACTAGTGCTGAGGAAGGTACTATTGAAAAAGATTTGGCCTTAAAAGCACACATTGAATCTCTAAAAACACACATTAAAGAGCTTTCCTCTAAAGATTACCATACCGCATTAGATTTAACCAGTCCAGATTTCACCTTGTTATTTATCCCTATTGAGTCTGGATTCGTAGCAACCATCAGTCAAGACACGAGCTTGTTCAATTATGCCTGGGATCGAAAAATTGTCTTAGTCTCCCCTTCTACCCTATTAGCGACGTTAAGAACCATTGCTTCGGTTTGGAAGACAGAGTATCAAACGAGAAATGCCATTGAAATTGCACGTCAGGCAGGCGATTTATATGATAAATTTGTCGGTTTTACGAAGGATATGGAAGATGTAGGAAAGCACATCAAGAAAGCAGAAGATGCGCACAGTGATGCCATCAACAAACTAAGTACCGGAAAAGGCAACCTAATTAATAGAGCCCAAAACCTACACAAATTGGGCATTAAATCAACTAAAAAACTGAACCAGGGATTGGTTCAAGATGAGGAACCGGAGGTAGAGGAGGAATAAATAATGGTAAATAGTAAGCGGTAAATGCAAATCATTCACCATTTACCATTCACCATTTATTACGCTTTCTTCAAAAACTCTGTTCTCAACACCATCATCGATTTCTCCACTTTACCCTCTACTTCATCTGCATCGTCCGTTAAACGAATGTTTTTCACCATCGTTCCCCGCTTGATTACACTTGATGATCCACGTACTTTTAAATCTTTAATAACGGTAACCGAATCGCCATCTTTCAAAACAGCTCCATTGCTATCGCGAACGATTAATTCATCATTCTCATCCATTGTATTCTTGTTTTTTGGTTAATTAATGAACTGCTAGATTATTTATTCCAGCCATTTTTGTTATTTCTAAATCCTAATAAGCGCTGCGCTAGGTCAGGACGTTTTAATTGTGTCAAACGATTCCGAATCCAATCTTTGTATTCTGGCTTATACCAGAAAAAGTACTTGTTTTGATTTTGCTTTTCCTCCCTTGTTTTGGCCGTTTTAACAGGCTGCAACGTGTATGGGTGAACACCGGAATAATAAATCACTTCCGCCACCGTCATTGGGGTAGGCGTGAAATCCTGAACTTGTTCTAAGTGGAAACCTAAATCCTTCGTCTCTGCCGCAAGATTTGCCATGTCTTCTTCTTCACAACCTGGGTGAGAAGAGATGAAATAGGGAATGAGAGGTTGTTTTAGGCCAAATTTGGCAGAAATCTCGTCATATTTCTTCTTAAAGGCATGGAAATATTTGAACGATGGCTTACGCATAATACGTAAAGTCGCATCAGAAGTATGCTCCGGTGCAACTTTTAAACGACCAGAAACGTGGCGCGTAATTAATTGCTCCATGTATTCGTCGTGATTACCATCTGAATTATTCTTATTGAAATCATCTACCAAGAGATCATAGCGAACCCCAGAACCCACAAAAGCCTTTTTGATGGCCGGATGCTTATCTACTTTGCGGTAAATATCCGTCAACGGTTTATGCGAAGTATCTAGGTTATTGCAAATGACAGGGTGGATACAAGAAGGGCTGACGCAACGTGCACAGATCTCCTCATCTTTCCCTTTCATTCTATACATATTCGCTGAAGGACCTCCTAAATCAGAAATATAGCCTTTGAAATCTGGTGCTTTCGTGATTTGCTCGACCTCTTTCATGATCGATTTCTCACTACGAGAAGCTATAAACTTGCCTTGGTGAGCAGAAATTGTACAGAAACTACATCCTCCAAAACATCCACGGTGCATATTGACCGAGAATTTAATCATCTCAAAAGCGGG
>JBILCC010000192.1:0-3027 GCA_044353355.1 Aquirufa sp. | reverse complement strand
ATTGGGCGGGGATTTGGAAATAGTCAGCGGCGGTTTGGGCCCAGACTTGTGAGAATTGAGAACGGCGCGAGTTGTGCGTGCAGATAAAATTCAGGCGAATCGGCTGCTCTTTTTTACGTTTGTCTTTGATGTAATCGATCAAGACTTGTAGTATTTCTCGGCGCTCGATTGGTATTTCGAGGGAGAGAATTTGTTCCAAATTTTGGTTTAAAACATCCTTCATCTTAGCAACATCCTGAGCCTGGGGTGCAAGCATTTGCGGCTTGCGCTTCGGCAATTTTTAATTTTGGTTTTTCTTCAGCCACTGCAGCTGGCGGCATACAGCAAGCTGAGGCATCTTGCGCAGCGTAGTGTGGGTCATTGAATTCTGCGTCTTCATGGAAATAATAGACTTCCCATTGAACACCGTCAGGATCAGTTGCCCAAAATTTATCTTGAACGGCGAAGCAGCAGGATGTCCCTATCTCTTCTTTGGAAACAATCCCTTGTTTTCTAGCCACTTCTAAACGGGCATTCATCTCTTCCGAAGTTTCTACTTGGAAACCTAAGTGGCCAAAGTTTGCTTGAACGCGCTCTGGATTTTCAATAAACGAGATAATTAAAGAGGGACTATCTAACACATATTTCGCATAACCAGGCTTCACTTTCGTGGCTGGCTGACCGAAAAAAGTCGAATAAAAATTCACCGATGCCGCTAAATTGCTGACATACAGAGAGACGTGCATTCTTGGAAAAGTTGACATATTAACAACAGTTAGATTTTTGTGCGACAAAATAATTTTCGAAAAACTCCCCAAAAAGCTGACTAAACTCCGCCCACTTTTCCGGGTTAATGCAATAACAAACAGAAACGCCTTCAATCGTTCCTTGGATAAATCCCACCTCTTTCAATTCGCGTAAATGTTGAGAGACGGTAGCCTGAGCTAGACCTAGTTCTTGGACAAGATCTCCGTTGATGCAGGTATTGGATTTCACCAAATACTGTAAAATAGCGACGCGTGCGGGATGTCCGAGCACTTTGGCCATCTGAGCGATCGCATTTTGTTCCTCTGTAAAGAGGTCTGTTTTGGTGATTCCCATTTTGCTTGTTATTATATTGCAATATTACGATTAATATAATAAATAAAAAAGGCCGAAGCCTATTTTATTTTAATCTCTGTAGTTCAAGGCTGGCTTGCGATCGCCTAAAAGTGCCTTGTATTTGAATTCAGCCCCTTTTCGCTTCGTCCATTCTGCTTTTGCTGCATCGATCAAGGTAGGATTCTTGAATAAATCCATCGCGGTTGCTGCGATCGTTTTGGCAGCCACCATCATTCCTTTTTTACCTATGCTCATTCCCCCCGCAGCTACGGCTTGCCAGCTATGGGCAGTCGTGCCTGGAACCCAAGTAGCGGTTCCTAAACCAATGGTAGGAACTACCCAGCTTACATCCCCCACATCCGTGGAACCACCACCGCTAGGATCCGGACGACCCGGAACAACTGAAGAAGTAGATGCTAAATCGGTTGGTAACATACCTGGCGTTTGCTGAATTTGTTTCGCAAAAGCAAGCTCTGTAGGATTCAAGGTATATCCTCCCACCGTTGTCAAATTCGAGTTCATCACGGAAGCTAAATTATCATTTGGCAAAATCTCATATACCCCGCCAATTACCTCTAATTCATAGCGTGTACCGGTACCTAAAGCAGCACCTTCAGCAGCTTTTTCCAAGCGATTCCATACATCCGTTACGATATCACGTTTAGGAGAACGCACATAATAATAGACCTCAGCGTAATCTGGAACGATATTAGGAGCCTTTCCTCCATTCGTAATCACATAGTGGATACGGGTAGATGATGGCACGTGTTCGCGCATCATATTCGCCATAAAGTCCATGGCCTCCACAGCGTCTAAAGCTGAACGACCTCTTTCTGGAGAAGCAGCTGCATGAGATGAAAGACCATAGAATCGAAATTTCCCTGTTTTGTTCGCCAAAGATGAGCCCACTCCTACTGAATTCGCATCGCTCGGATGCCAATGCAACATCACATCTGCGTCATTAAATAATCCTTCCCGCACCATATATACTTTTCCTGATCCGCCTTCTTCTGCAGGACATCCGTATAATTTAATGGTTCCCTTACCGCCTGTCTCCTTTAACCATTCTTTGATGGCAATAGCTGCAGCCGAGGAACCTGTCCCGAATAAATGGTGGCCGCAGGCGTGTCCTGAAGCGCCACCTAACGAGCGTTTAGTTGGAATCGAATCTTGTGACAAACCTGGCAAGGCGTCGTATTCGGCCATAATTCCGATCACCGGCTTTCCTTGACCATAGGTAGCAACGAAGGCAGTTGGAATGCCAGCCACACCTGACTCAATGGTAAATCCAGCCTGTTTTAGAGTTTCCTGCAAGAGCGCTGAGGATTGTTTTTCTTTATATCCGACTTCAGCGAAGTTCCAGATTTTCTGTGCGATCGCACTGTAATGCGATTCTTGTTGTTGAATTCTTGCTAAGACTTTCTTTTTGTCAGCGTCTTGAGCAAAAACAGATAAACTAACGAATGCGAGTAGGAGTATTTTTTTCATAAGTAAGGTACAATAAATTTAAATTTAGCAGGAAGAACGCAAAAATCAAATTGATTTGAAGTTTGGATCTCTCCGTCTACCTGGGCACTGAGGACTCTATTTGTTTTAATACTGATTTTCTTCTCTTGTGAAAATTCAACTATGGGGAGGTTTACGTGCTTGCCTGATTGAATAATGGGCATATAATATAGTCGCTTCCAAACAGGTATAGGATCACAAAATAACACGTCGAGTAAGCCATCTTGCACCGAGGCTTTGGGAAAGAAATGAAAACCTCCACCCGCCCTCGAGGAGTTGAATACCATACATAAGAAAACCTCTCGGCCACCTAGAATTTGATAGGTTTTAAACTTCAATAAGTTCGGAATAGCGGCCAAATAATACCCCAATCCCCCTTTAAAATAGCGAATAGAATCCATCGACTTCAACACTTCTCCCTCGATTCCGATCCCAACCCCA
>JBILCC010000191.1:0-3031 GCA_044353355.1 Aquirufa sp. | reverse complement strand
AGAATTTGCGCGAACTCTACATCGACCTACCATCCGGCTCGCAAATTCCTTTGCAAGAGGTGGCCGATGTGAATTACGAAAATGCACCATTAGAAATCTCCCGTGATAACACGCACCGCCGGATTACCATTGGGATTAATGTCCGTGGTCGCGACGTGGAAAGCGTGGTAGCAGATATCCAAAAAGTTATGAAAAACAAGATCACCTTGCCGGCTGGTTACTACGTGACCTACGGTGGAACTTTTGAGAATTTACAGGCGGCGAAATCACGTTTAGCCTTGGTCGTTCCCATCGCGCTTGCCCTGATTTTTATTTTGTTATTTTTTACGTTCCAAAGCTTCTTAGAAGCATCCATCATCTACCTCGCGATCCCTTTATCGGCGATTGGTGGTGTGGTAGCACTCTCGTTGCGTGGAATGCCGTTTTCGGTTTCAGCGGGGATTGGCTTTATCGCTTTATTTGGTGTTGCGGTGTTGAACGGAATCGTGTTACTTTCCTACTTTAAACAATTAGCGGATGAGGGTTTAGGCGTAGAGGAGCGTTTGAAGAAAGGCTTAGAATTGCGCTTTAGACCAGTTATCATGACCGCAGCCGTGGCTTCTTTAGGTTTTTTGCCTATGGCACTAAGTCACTCTCCAGGGGCAGAGGTGCAGCGTCCATTAGCGACAGTGGTGATTGGCGGCTTGATCACCGCAACCTTTTTAACGCTTGTCGTTATTCCGGTTGTATACTCGCTCGTGATGGGCCGCAGAGAACAGAAGCTGAAGGCCAAAGGCTTAGGGATGATTATGTTGTTTATCTTGATGTCGTTTAGTTCGTTTGCAGCGACTAAGTCGCACGGTGACGATTCACCCATCTCTACTCTATACTCTCCTCTCTCTACTCTTTCGCTGAAAGCCTGCCTCTCCCTCGCCTCCACCCGCAACGCCTTACTTGCCACTGGTTTGGCCGACATCAAAACCGCGGAGGCCTTCATCAATTCCGGCAAGGAATTGCCTAAGGGTACGGTTGATGGGCAGTATGGAAAAACGCAAACTTCAACGAGTCAGGATTACACGCTGATGTTTTCTCAAAGTATTCCCTGGCCTACGCTATTGAAGGCACAGGTAAAGGCCTTGACCTCGGCGAAGGTGATGAGCGAAAAGCGTTTGAAGATTACGCAAAATTTAGTGGTTTCGAGTGTGAAATTCTATTATTACCAGATTTTGGCACAGCAGAAAAATCTAGAATTTCTAGCCTCTCAGGACAGTTTATATACTCAAATGAAGCGGGCGGCCACTATTAAGTTCCAGCAAGGCGAGACGAATCGTTTGGAATTGATGGCGGCGGAAACGCGGCTAAGGGAGTTTCAACAGAAGCGAATTGCATTAGAATCGGATCAAAAAACGGCCTACCAGAACCTCGCTTACTGGATCAATGAACCAGGAGAATTCGAAATCGAAGGTAAGGAATCTCTAGCTATGGAATCTGGTGCTACGGGACTGGATCTGTCGAAAAACCCCACTATCGAACTCTTAGCTGAGCAGGTGGAACATGGTAAATTGTTAACAGCTGTGGAAAGAGAACGCCTCAAACCGGATGTGCGTATCGGAGTGACCAACCAAAGCATTGAAAATGTAGGCGGCCAAAACTTCGTTCAAGCTGGCCTGGCGATTCCGATTTTTGGGAAAGGTCAGAAAGCAAAAATTGCCTCAGCGAAATTGCAGGAGGAGGCTTTTATCAGCCAAAAAATCCAAGCTGAATCGGCTTTGCAAACGGATTACAAGAATGCGGAGGCAGCGGTGGCGAAATACCGAGCGAGTTTGGCCTACTATACGGCTACGGCCTTGCCGCAAGCCGCTTTGCTAGAAAAGACCGCGCTGAAATCGTATCAGCAGGGAGAAATCGAATACGTCGAAATGTTGCAAAATACGCAGCAGGCTTGGCAGATTCGCGAAAGTTATATTCAAGAAGTCAACGCCTATAACCAGGCAATTATCACACGTCAAACACTCATTGGAAATGAATAAGATATTCAAATTTGCAGCGCTATGCCTTGTTTTAAGCGTAGTAGCTTGCACGAAAAAAGAGGAGGCCACTACGGAAGCGCCGGTGATCGAAATTAAATTAAGCGCAGAACAGAAGACGAACGCGGGTATCGAATTTGGTGCGTTAGAAGAGCGCGAAATGTCCACGGAAATAAAGTGCACGGGGGTGGTCGATGTTCCGCCGGTATCTTTGGCATCCATTTCGATCCCGATTGCGGGTTACGTGAAAACGACGTATGAATTGCTTCCGGGCAAAAAAGTATCGAAAGGTCAGGCCTTAGCGACCTTGACTTCGCTTGATTTCATCCAAATGCAGCAAGAATATTTGCAGGCCTTGTCATCTCAGACCTTTATGAGTTCTGAGAAATCGCGTCAGCAAGTGTTGACAAACGAGGAAGTGGGATCGAAGAAGAAATTGCAGCAATCGGAGGCGGATTTAGGTAATGTGAATGCGCAGGTGAAGGCTTTGGGACTAAAATTAGAGGTCTTAGGTTGTGACTTGAAGTCGCTGGCGAAAGGGAATATTAGTTCTGTTTTGACCTTGCGTTCGCCGATTGATGGGTATATCCAAGACCAGTTTTTAGCCATCGGAAAATACGTGACGCCTTCAGACGTACTCATTAAGGTCGTTGGAATGGCGGATAAGCACGTGGAATTGAAGGTATTCGAGAAGGATTTAGCCAAATTAAACATCGGGCAAACCATCGAATTCGAATCAGAAGGCGAAAAAGCGGTCGCTAAAATCTTCCTAATCGCTCCACAAGTTGATTTGGCAGATCGCACGACATCTGTTCACGGACACTTCGCAAACAAATCAGACGAAAAGAATTTTACCGTAGGACAATTCGTGAGCGCACGGATCGAAGTAGGATCCCAAAAAATCCCCAGCATTCCGCAAGCAGGCCTTGCTCGCGTGGGGAAAGGGGGCTTTATTTATGTAGAAATGACCAATGGCGCGATGGCACAAGTGCCCGTCGAAATTTTGAGCTCCACGCCAGATTATG
>JBILCC010000052.1:0-10324 GCA_044353355.1 Aquirufa sp. | reverse complement strand
GTACCGAAAACAGATTCGTTCTTCTACTAATTTTCTCGATTATGCCTTTTATATGACCTTCTTTCCTCATTTAGTAGCAGGTCCCATTGTTCGGGCAAAGGATTTTTTAGGCCAAATTAATTCACCTGAAAGCCCTGATGCGCGTAGCTACAAAGAGAGTTTATTTCGAATTATTTCGGGACTTTTAAAGAAACTTTTAATTGCAGATTATCTGGGAAAATATGTTGATATGGTTTTCGAAAACCCGGCATTTTACACTGGAGGAGAGAATATTTTAGCTGCGATTGCTTACAGTTTCCAGATCTATTTTGACTTTTCTGGTTATTCAGATATTGCCATTGGTTTAGCATTGTTGTTAGGTTATCGCTTGAAGGAAAATTTTGATAACCCCTATGGGTCGTCCAATGTGACAGATTTTTGGCGTAAATGGCATATTTCTCTGTCTTCCTGGTTGCGAGATTACGTCTACATTCCATTGGGTGGAAATAGAAAAGGTAGCTTTAATACCTATGTTTTTTTGTTTTTGACGATGTTAATTGGAGGTTTTTGGCATGGGGCTAGTTGGCAATTTGTTTTTTGGGGTGCAGCACACGGATTAGCGCTGGCCTTTCATAAATCGCTGCATAAACATCTTCCGAATGGACGGGTGATGGATTTGCTGGGTGGAATAATCACATTTTTATTTGTCACTTTCTGTTGGATTTTCTTCCGAGCCAGGGATTTTGATACCGCCCTTGTCATGCTGAATCAAATGTTTACCCTAACCTCTGAGGTGGATTTTAGGGGTTTTTGGTTTTCTAGAAATGAACTCGCAATCTTGTTAATCGGGTTATTAATATGGATAATACTTCCATCAAACTGGAAGCAAAAAGGCTTTGAAACAAGCTTTTATGTCCCTTCCTTTTTTTGGTTTATCTTCTTATTAATCGCATTACAGCTTATAATTCAATTTCGTGACACCTTAGTGCAACCCTTTATCTACTTTCAATTTTGAGGTATCTCGTCTTTTTTTTCTGGGTGTATGCACTGCCACTTTTTGCTAAAGTGGATTCAGTTCAAGTTTGCCATTCCTGCAATTTCATTCAGCGTGATTCAGAACTAAGCACCTTAGCAACAAAATGGAAATCTGGCACCTTGAAGGTGCTTCATCTTGGAGATTCTCATGTTCAGATTGGCCATTTTTCAACAGAGATAAAACGATTATTGCAGGTTAAGCAATCAGGCATTCAATTTCCGTATAGTCTTACCAAAAGTGTAGATGGTCGAATCTTTAAATCAATAGCGGTAGGTCGTTGGGAGAGTACATCTATTCTACAGCCATCCACAGGTTGGAATATAGGATTAACGGGCTATGCCGTCTCTACGCGCGATAGTGCAGCACAGATTCAGTTCGTTTTAAAAGATTCGCTAGCCACGCTTAACCGAATTCGCATTTGGGCTACTGCAGATTCTTGTTCGATGGAGCCAAATTTAGGTCCTAATTTTAAACTTTCCCGGCGGGTAACTAGTGGCAAATTTACATTTTGGGATTTTGAAAGTGCTGAAGAGTTACACCAAATTTCTCTAAGCCTACAAAAAAGTGTAGCCTCACAGGATGTGTTTACCCTGCATGGACTTGAGATTTTATCGGATCAAAAAGGTATTGAATACCTAGACCTAGGAGTGGCAGGAGCACAATTTACACACCTTAAATCGCGGGCAAATTTGGTTGTAAATCAAATTGAAATCTTAATGCCTGATTTGATTATTTGTTCTTTTGGTACCAATGAAGCCTACAACGCAAACTGGAATAGCGAATCGTACCGTCAGGCCCTACAGGCATTTATGTATGAAGTGAAAGCCAAATCACCTGAAACTATTTTTCTTTTTACTAGTCCTCCCGATACACGTAGTCAAAAACGTATTCCGAAATACCAACAAGAAGTCGTTCAAGCCTTAGCCGAAATGCCCACTGCTTATTATGACTTGAACCAAGTGATGGGTGGGTTTGGATCAAGTGAGGAGTGGGTGAAAAATGGGTGTTTTTTAAAAGATCAATTACACCTAACAAGAGAAGGGTATCAATTACAGGCAAAATTATTTGTTTTGGCCCTATTCAAATCATGGGGAGATCTTCCAGCTTTCGAAAGTTTGCAAAATCAAGTCAATCAGCACACAGTCAGCATTGGAATTCCTAAATAATTCCTATATTTAGTGCAAAACCTGTTTACACATGTCAGTTTCAAGAAGAAAATTTATAGAACAATCTGTTCTAGGTTTGGCCGCGTTCAGCATTGTGCCACGCCACGTATTAGGAAAGGGCTTTTTAGCGCCTTCTGATCAATTAACTAAAGCGATTATAGGTACCGGAGGAATGGGCCGAGGACACATACCTTATGCAGGTACTCGGGTGGTTGCGCTATGCGATGTAGACAAAAAAAATCTGCAGCTTGGTTTAGATAAAGTGGAGAAGGGTGTTAAATCATTCCACGATTACCGCGAAATGATTCAATTGCCAGAAGTAGATATTGTGCATGTGGCTACACCGCCTCATTGGCACGGAATCATGGCAGCGGATGCAGCTAGAGCTGGTAAAGATATTTGGTGTGAAAAGCCGATGACGCGTACAATCGGGGAGGGTAAGCGCTTGAAAGAGGCAGTTCAGCAACATGGACGTATATTTCGATTAAATACTTGGTTTCGTTTCGAAGGTAACTTTTATGGAATGAACACCACAGTTAAGCCAATGAAGAAGGTGGTGGATTCTGGCCTTTTGGGTTGGCCTTTAAAGTTTACGGTAAGTAAACACACGGGTTTTGATTGGAAATTTTACTGGGTAGGGAAGACAGACTTGACACCGCAGCCAGTGCCTTTAGAATTAGATTATGAAAGTTGGTTAGGGCCTGCGCCCTATAAACCCTATAACGTCCACCGGACGCATCAAACCTTTCGAGGCTATTGGGATTATGATGGAGGTGCTTTAGGTGATATGGGACAACATTATATGGACCCGATTCAATATATGCTAGGTAAGGATAATGAGTCGCCGGTCTACATCGAAGTGGATGCTCCTGTGCAAGATAAAGACGCAGTGGGAATCTTTAATCGCATTACCTATACGTATGCAGATGGTTGTCAAATCGTGCTAGATGGTGAGGCGAAAGACGAGAAAGTGGCTTATATTGAAGGTCCTAAAGGAAAACTATACCGTAATATGCAGTCCGATATTCCTGATTTGCAAAAGAAATTAGCGGAGTTCCCGGATCCAGTGATGCAACAAACGGATTTTGTCGATTCAGTTAAGAATCGCAAGAAATTTGCCTTGAATGAAGAAAATGGTCACCGTTCTTGCACCTTGATAAATCTCGGTTTAATCGCGATGCGGGTACACCGAAATTTAAAATTTGATCCAATCAATCAAGTAATCGTAGGGGATGATGAGGCGAACCGCCTAATGGATCAACCGATGCGCGCACCTTATATTTTGTAAAATAATGAGATATCTACTTCTATTTTTATTGATTAGTTCAGCTGTCTTCGCGCAAGATGCGAGTCGGGTAGAACAAAATCGCTTACGTTCTTTAGCAGAGAAAGGAGATTTTAAAAGTCTGAAATCAGCTGCTTATGCCTTGAAAGGCGCCTATGATCCTACACAAGTAACGGAATCATTTATCAAATCAATATCAAAAAATAAAGCTGAATTAGTAGCGTATTTAGCGATAGGTTTGACAGAGAATGCTCAGATGCAAACCTTGGCTCATGTAGATGCAGCCATTTGGTTGCAGCAATATGCAGCTTCCAGACCGCAGGTGATGGCGTTTATTTTGAAGAACTACTTAAGCGCTCCGCGCGATGTGATAGCTTTGAAAGCTGCCTCTAAATCCTGGGATTTAAATCACCAGCGCGCATTTGTGAAAGCGATTGGAACTTATAAGGCCTCTTGGGCTATTTCTGCGATGCCTACTGGATTTACGTCAGAAAAGGCCTTGGCGATGTTGCAAACGGGCGGTATAAATAACCTAGCGACTGTTTGGTCCATGTTAGCCTCATCAACTGAGACTCAGCTAGAAGTTGCAGATTATTGTACCTCATTAAAAGCGAATGAATTCTTTAAAAAGGGATTGCAAACGTATGAAAATGCTAGTTTAGCGCAAAAATCAATCTTACTTGTTTATGGCTCATCTCGTCAATGGCCGGAGGTAAAGCCCTTGGTATGGCGATCGGTTCAATCTAATTTGTCTACTCGGGCTGTTGCGTATTATGCCTTACCACATTGGGCAGGCGTGGCGGATTTTGATATCATTGCTGGTAAGTTAGGGCAAGCCGAATTACCTTCAGAAGTAAAGTCGCTTCAGTTAGCCATGACTAACATTACGAAACAGGATGGAACTTTAAATAGTAAAATAACCGCTTTTGCCTTGATAGCCGGTCAAAAAGTGAACTGGATTCCATTTGTACAAGAACTAGAAAATTTAGGTTGGTTGTATTTGGAGGCCAAAAAGACCAAAAATGAAGAGGCCATCCGCGCCTATGCACGCATTACTGCGAAATTATTCAAAAATGTGGATCAGCAGGTGTTAAACTACCGCAATGCGCTAGATTTAACGACCAATCTAGAGACAAGAGAGCAGATTTATAGGGGCCTAGCAAAATGCAATTCCTTGTCAGCGATGCGTACACTTTACCTCGGTTTACAAGACCCTAATGTACGACAAATCGCTGCGGATGGTCTCGCTTCACTCTATCTTGCTAATGTAGATTTCAGAGGTCAAATGACGAAAGAGTGGGTACAAGAAGTGTTTTGGCAAATTTCTGATCCTGTTGTTCGAGAGAAATTGAATGATGCTTTTAAAATAACGGATCGAGGTTTTTATACGATGTACAATGGTCAGGATTTACGCGGTTGGAAGGGTTTAGTAGCAAATCCAGTTAAAAGAAGATTATTATCAGCAGATACGCTAACCGTGTTACAAGTAAAGGCGGATGAAGTGATGCGAGCAGGTTGGGAAGCGAAAGGAGAGGAGTTGCATTTTACGGGTCACGGCGATAATTTATGTTCTGTGAAAGACTACCAAGATTTTGAAATGTACGTCGATTGGAAGATTGAAAAAGAGGGGGATGCGGGCATTTATTTGAGAGGGTCTCCTCAAGTACAGATTTGGGATACGGCATTAACCAGAGTAGGGGCACAGGTGGGTTCAGGAGGTTTGTATAATAATCAAATCAATCCGCGTAATCCCTTAAAAGTGGCCGATAATCCTGTTGAAGAATGGAATACTTTCCGAATTATTATGAAAGGCGAGCGCGTAACGGTATATCTAAATGGGGAATTAGTGGTGGACAAAGCGATTTTGGAAAACTATTGGGATCGCAAAATACCTATTTTCGTGAAAGATGCCATTGAATTACAAGCCCATGGCAATCACATCGTTTACCGCAATATTTATGTGAAAGAATTGAAACCAGAGACTACCTATATCGCTCCTGAAGCTGATTTTGCAGCCCTATTTGATGGTTCATCTTTATTTAATTGGGCCGGTAATACGACGGATTATTTTCCTTCGAATGGCGAATTAGTCGTAGATCCTAAACGGGGAGGAAAGGGAAATTTGTACACGAAAAAACAGTACGGTGATTTTCACCTGAAATTTGATTTTCAATTAACGCCAGGTGCCAATAATGGTTTAGGCATTCGCACTCCTTTAGAAGGAGATGCCGCTTATGTGGGGATGGAATTGCAGATTTTGGATAATACAGCTCCTATCTATGCTAAATTGCAACCTTATCAGTACCATGGGTCCGTTTATGGTGTTATTGCAGCGAAGCAAGGATTCTTAAAGCCAGTAGGAGAGTGGAATGAAGAAGAGGTAATCGCGCAGGGAAATAAAATTAAAGTAATCTTAAATGGTGTAGTTATTCTCGATGGAGATATCGCATTAGCTTCTAAAGACGGAATAGCTGATCATCGGGAACATCCAGGTTTGTTAAACAAAACAGGCCATATTGGGTTTTTAGGACATGGTTCTCCTTTGAAATTTAGAAATATTAGAATAAAAGAATTGATCAAGAAAAAATAATCCTATGGCAATCAATTGCACGGTTAACAAGAAAAAGGTCTCTCTGGACATAGATCCCAATACTCCCTTATTATGGGCTTTACGAGATCACCTGTCCTTATTAGGGACAAAGTATGGTTGTGGTATTGCTCAATGTGGGGCGTGTACCGTTTGGGTAAATGGAGAACCGATGCGTTCTTGCGTATTACCTATATCTGCTGTTTCAAATGCTCAGATTACTACCATTGAAGGACTTGATCCTGCAGGCAAACACCCGGTACAAGTCGCATGGGATGAGCTTGATGTACCTCAATGTGGGTATTGTCAAGCGGGTCAAATCATGACCGCAGCTGGACTATTAAAAAACAATCCTCATCCGACGGATCAAGAAATTGTTGATGGTATGTCGGGAAATATTTGCCGTTGTGGAACGTACCACCGTATTCAAGAAGCCGTAAAATTAGCCTCTAAAAAAATCAAGAAATGAAAACATCGAGAAGAGATTTTATACAAAAAGCCTCCCTATTTACAGGTGTATTCACCTTAGGTTTTGATTGGTTTTCGGCGGATGCCTCTGCTATGGAGGTGGTGGCCTCAGCTGGTCGATTTAATGCTTTTTTATCTATTGATAACTTAGGCAAGATCATTTTATATTCTCCTAACCCAGAAATTGGTCAGGGAATTAAGACGGCTTTTCCGGTCGTAGTAGCAGAAGAATTGGATGTAGATTGGGCTCAAGTTCAAGTAGAGCAAGCGAATTTAGATACGAAACAATTTGAACGTCAATTGACCGGGGGAAGTGGTGCCTTAAAGCATTCCTGGGATCGTTTGAGAAAGGCTGGAGCTACCGTTCGCAAGATGATGATGCAAGCAGCAGCTGATCAGTGGAAAGTAGATATAGCTAAGACAAAAACTTCGAAAGGTTTTGTTTTAGGTCCTACAGGACAGAAAGCATCTTATGGATCTTTAGCTGAAGCAGCCTCTAAATTACCAGTTCCTAGTGAAGTGACTTACAAGGATCGCAAGGATTATAAAATTATTGGAACGCGTGTAAAGGGTGTTGATAATAAAAATGTGGTAACTGGGAAACCTTTATTCGGTATTGATATTAGAAAGCCAGGAATGGTCTTTGCACAAATCGTTCGTCCTCCTTTTGGGGCAACGTTGAAATCATTTTCAGCGGAGGATGTGAAAAAAATGCCTGGAATTATTGATGTCGTATCATTCAAAAACAAAGTGGCTATTGTAGGTTCAACTACTTATGCGATTTTGCAAGCACGTGCGAGTTTACGATGTGATTATAGTTCTGATGCGCCTTTGGAAAGCACAGAAACCCATCAAAAATGGTTTGATGAGGGGATGAAATCAGACAAAGCGCAGGTGATGCGCAAGGATGGAGACTTTTCTGCGGCAATTGCTAAGGCGGTTAAGGTAGTCGAGGCAACGTATGAATGTCCATTTATTTCACACAGCCCTATGGAACCGATGAATTTCTTTGCGGATGTTCAAAAAGATTCAGTATTGTTAGCTGGACCTACCCAAGTTCCTCAGCCTGCTCAAAAAGCGGTTTCTGATCTTTTGAAAATTCCGGTAGAAAAAATTCAATTAGAAATTTCCAAAATGGGAGGAGGTTTCGGTCGCCGTCTCAATAATGATTTTGTGTTAGAGGCAGCAGAATTATCGAGTATCATTAAAAAGCCTGTTTTAGTGATGTGGACGCGGGAAGATGACATGACAGGTGGAATTTATCGTCCGGCAGCACGTTATCATTTTAAAGCAGGTTTAGACGCCAGCGGTGAGATTATTGCCTTTTATTTACGCGGTGTAGGAATTAATGCGGGTAACTCTACCAGACAAGATAATTTCCCGGTAGGAGCTATTGAAAATGTACTGATTGAATCTTTTGATCAAAAATCGGCCGTTACTACTGGTCCTTGGCGTGCTCCAATTACTAATTTCTTGGGATTTGCGGAGCAAGCCTTTTTAGATGAGGTAGCTGAGGTAGCAGGAAAGGATCCGATTCAGATGCGCTTAGCCCTTTTAGAGAAAGTAAAAACAAAACCAGTTGGTAAAATAACGTATGAGCCCGATCGCTTCGAAGAAGTCATCAAGCAAGTAGCTGAAAAGGCACAATGGAAGAAGAAGCCGGGTGTTCACCAAGGCTTTTCAGTCTATTACTCTCACTTATCCTACGTGGCACAAATTGCCGAAGTGAAGGTGGAAAACGGCAAACCTAAGGTGACGAAAGTGACTGCTGTAACCGATTGCGGGGAGGTAGTTAATCTGAGTGGAGCTGAAAATCAAGTAAAAGGGGCCATTATTGACGGAATGGGACATGCGATGTTCGCAAAATTAAGTTTTCAAGCTGGAGTGGCTAGCCCTAATAACTTTAATACGTACCGGCTTATTCGAGGTAATGAGATTCCTGTGATTGATGCTCATTTTGTAAATAATGGAATAGCTCCTACGGGATTAGGTGAGCCAGCTTTACCTCCCACAGGTGGGTCAATTGCAAATGCCATTTATGCTGCGACGAAAAAACGTCACTACAAACAGCCATTCAGCTAGATGAAAATTACCTGGCTTGATAACCTTCGTGTGAATGCGACCATTGGAGTGATTTTAATTCACGCTTCGGCGACGATTTTATTTCGATTCACTGAAGTTCCAGCCGATCATTGGTGGTTCGCGAATCTTTACAATGGAGGTTATCGCTATGTAGTACCTATTTTTGTTATGTTATCAGGTGCCTTATTGTTACCACGAGAAGAAGCTATTGGGCCTTTCTTGAAGAAGAGTTTTATGCGCATTGTTTTGCCATTTCTCTTTTACAATTTGATTTTCACCCTCTTTAATTGGCAAGTACGATTGCGAGGAAAAGCCTTCAGTTTTTCGGATGGTATAAGCTGGTTAGGAGAGCAATATTTCAAGGGGGCATCCTACCATTTCTGGTATATCTATATGATCATTGGGATCTACCTTTTTATTCCCATTATTGGCCGGTGGATTAGATCAGCACCGGAATCTCACATTCAGTATTTTTTAGGGATTTGGGGTTTGACGATTTTGTTTAACAATCCCCATTTCCCTTACTTAAAATTGCCGGTTGCGTTAACCGATTTTACTGGCTATGTAGGTTATTTAGTGCTTGGTTATCATTTAAGCACGAAAGAATTTTCTGTCGGAATTAAAAAAATTGCCATAGCGCTATTTATCACGGGTAATTTGTGGACAATGGTAGGTTCCTATTATTTTACCGCTGAGAGTGGGAAATTCTATGGCTTATTATATGCGAATTTTTCGCCCAGTGTCGTGTTAGCAACGGCCGGTTTATTTTTATTTTTCAGGTACCAAAACCTTGATATTATTTTCTTAACTCCATTTCGTGATTGGGTGAGTTCGCATAGTTATGGAATCTATTTGGTGCATATAATTGTGTTGTTTTACCTAGCCAAAGCTGGTGTTTATGGCGAAATGCTTCATCCGAGTATAGGCGTACCTTTAACTGCCTTAGCTTGTCTTTTGATTTCGGGTGGAATCGTTTGGGTATTAAGAAAAATACCCCTGATTAAATACATGGCTGGTTGATTGATTGTGGGGGTATTTTTGTACATTCGTTAGAATACCTTTAACCACTCATACCTTACCATTAATGCACGAAATTTATAAGTTTGGACACAGTCTAGCTGTGTTCATGAGCTTTTTCATTATCCTGCTTTTACTATTAAAATCCTCTGGGCCTTTCTTTAAAAGTCCGAAGCGTTTCCTGTTTTTCTATTTCTTGATTTTTGGCTTATTCACACTTCTTCATTACTGCCTTTTTGTCGATTGGCATGTGGAAATCGTCGCCGTTTTATTTGGGAATTTTGATGCCTTTTACTATCTGCTTTATCCTTTAGCCTATTTTTATGTTAGGGGTATGGTTCAGGATAATGCTGTTTTACATCCAAAAGACCTGTTCCATCTTCTACCTTTTTTTATTCAGTTGTTAGATATGTTGCCTTATTCACTAACGTCGTTTGCGCATAAAATTTTAATAGCTGAATTAATCAAATTTGATATTCATGAATTAGTTAAGCAGCAGCTAGGATTATTCTTTTCTGCACGTTTCCATTTCTATGTCAAGTTGCTACTGAGTAGTTTGTATGTTTTATATAGTTGCAAAATTTATTTCCGCTTTCGTCCACGAAATGGAAAAAATTTCATGTTGCATTATTGGATTCCAGGCTTTCTAATTCTTCAAGTTTTATTAATTCTTTTTTTGGTCTATTTCTTTTTAATCGTGCCAA
>JBILCC010000001.1:0-76024 GCA_044353355.1 Aquirufa sp. | reverse complement strand
CGAACAGAACACGTAGGTTTGCTTCGGATCTGGCTTAAAGTGATGCGTTACTTTGATGCGAATTCCTACAAATAGAAAAAAGAGCTGCCCCCAAAGCCTTACAAGCCTGTGAGCAACTCTTTTCCAGGATCTTCTTTGTAAAAAGACAAAGATCAATGGGTATAATAACAAAAAGATGAACACAAATACGAATCCTGCCCAGAAAGTGTATAGCCCTTTTAAAAGAGATGAAAGCAAAGAACTTTTGTTTTTCATAATCTAACCGAGCGTCCTAAATCTAGGATTTACTCTACTACACCTAATTGAACTGTATTTGTTTTTTTGTCTTGATTCGCAGGAACCGATAATGTCGTCACGAAAATATCTCCCTTAGACAACAAGTTATCTTGTTTTAATTTATCTACCATCGCAGCTACTGTTTTCTCTGCATTTCCCGCACCTGGATCGTAGAAGAACACACGTGCCCCCCACAAGAGGCCCATCGTAGACATCAACTCTTTATTCGATGTAAATACGAATAAATCTGCCTTAGGACGGTGAGCTGATAAACGGAAAGCTGTATAACCTGAATTCGTGATACATAAAATAGCTTTCGCCTTCGAGTCACGCGCTAAACGACAGGCTCCTGCAATTAAGCGATCTTGCAAAGCTACATTTTCAGAAGTAGATGCACTTAAGGAGTGATTCTTGAAGTAGATCGCCGCCTCATTTCCTTGTACAATTTCAATCTCATTTTGTTGTTGCTCCACGACTTCGTGAATGTGCGCCATGGTCTCTACCGCTTTCACTGGATAAGCACCTGAAGCCGACTCACCACTTAACATCGTGGCAGAAGCTCCTTGCAATACGGCATTCGCTACGTCAGAAGTTTCAGCACGTGTAGGTACTGGATTTGTAATCATGGATTCAAGCATCTGTGTAGCTACGATTACTGGCTTACCAGCAGCAGTACACTTCTCCACCATTACCTTTTGTAAATAGGGAACAACTGCACCATCCATCTCCACACCTAGATCACCACGAGCTACCATGATGGCATCTGTCGCCGCAATAATCTCATCTAAATTATCAATAGCTTCCGGTTTTTCGATTTTCGCGATTACACGCGTATTCTTACCGTAAGCTTTAATTTTCTCTTTAATATCCCAAATATCACTTGCCTTACGAACGAAAGATAACGCTACCCAATCCACACCATGATCTAGACCAAAATACAAATCAGCCTCATCCTTAGGTGTTAAACAAGGTAGAGAAACCTTCGTACCTGGAAGGTTGATTCCTTTTTTAGATTTCAAAATACCTCCGTAAATCACCTCAGTGATTACCTCTTTCTTTACTTTATCTACTGAAAGAACTTTTACTTCTAAATTTCCATCATCCATTAAGATGCGCTCACCTGGATTCACATCTAAATACATCGAAGTATAGGTGGTACCTACTTTTTCTGATGTACCTAATAGATTTTCATCCATCGCAAAAATTAATTGTTGGCCTGCAACTAAAGGAACCCCATTATTCTCCACTAATTGAGTACGAATTTTAGGACCTTGTAAATCTTGAAGGATTGTTAGATTCAAACCCATCTCCTCTGAAATGGAACGAATCGTTTTTAAACGTTCTAAATGATCTTCATGTGTCCCATGAGAAAAATTTAAACGGAAAACGTTAACTCCGGCTTGAGCTAATTGAATTAATGATTCTCTTGATTCTGATGTGGGACCTACTGTGGCTACAATTTTTGTCTTGCGTTGATACGACATAATATGGATTAGATTCTATTGACGCTGCAAGTTACATCTATTACACAAAAAAACCACCAAATGGTGGTTTAAATTGATATTACAAGATAAATACAGCTTAGTATTCCCAAAGACTACTCTCTAATTCAAGTAGTTTATTTTCGATCAATTGAGACTGCAATAAACTTTGTCTCTCCCCTCCGAATAGATCAGACAAGAACTTATCTTCGATATTACCTGTCTTCACAATACGCGCACTAAATAATCGCAAATCAAAAGCATAAGCCATGTTTTTGTGCTGAAGATCATTCTGTGCATTGTACCAAATACAATCCGGATTATTTTTAAATAAATCATATAAATCCTTGTACTTAAAACTTGCTATAGGCTTATCAAAACCAGCAATCGTTTTAGAGGCAGGAATAATTAAAGAAATAGATTGAATATCAAAATAAAGGCGAGATCTCAAACGATCAATTATCGCATCTTCTCTAATTTCAATAATAGATAAATCTTTTGCAAAATAATACTCCGCTTGCGCAGATACAGGCTTTTCAGCAAAAGCATCAGTCGCTGGCGCAGCCGCATCTTCCTTTTTAGCTGGTGCTGCAGAGCCCCATCCATCATCAGCTCCGCCGGCTGGTGCAGCTGAATTAGCTGCAGGTGTAGCTGCATTTTCATCTCCAAAACCTGCTGATCTTTCCGCTTCAGAAAGTCCTCCTCCTCCTAACGACTCCTCTAACTTTAAATTTTCGTTAAATTGCTCTAACGTTAATTTAACATTTAATGAATCACTCTTGTAGGGAGTTAAAATTCCTGCACGTACCCAATCAACTAAAAATTTAGATATCTGGTGATTAATAGAAAAAAATGGTTTATTGACTTTCTCATTTAAATCCATCCTTCTCCATAAACGTAAACGATAATGAATGTCTTGCTCCTCGATAGGGTGAGCAGAATTAGCATTAGAAGGCTTCTCTTGACCAAAAACGGTTAAATTAGCAGCCATTAACACACACAAGAAAAGTTTATTCACCCAATTCATCTTCATTCGATTAATTTAAAGGAATATTTTTAACCATGTTGAAAGGAATAGTCTCAACAGACCCCTTAAAGTTCTTTCTTTGAACCTCTTTAATTTCTATATAATAACGATCTCCTGGTTGTGCCTGTTGAGCTAATTTAGAAATAGAGCCAGAACCCGGCAAAGTAATATCATCGACTTTTCTTTGACCCCTTGCTAGAGCTACATATAGTTGCGTAACTCTAAAATTAGCATCTTCCGGATTAGTTGACTTGAAAGATTCTTCCGCAATCGCTCTAGCATCAATAGAACGTAGACCGGTTGCATTAGCTCCTCGCTTTTCGTCTAATTCAGAACCGTTTCCAAATACTTTTACATCTGGTCTTGGTACACGACGAACACGAAATGTCTCCTTACCTAGGAGCGTTCCTCCGTTATTTACGTTGAGAGTTACTGTAGCCGAAGACGGTACTACTGTAACCTTACCTTTATTAGATCCTGCGATTGCTTCACCGCCATCAGCCGTAAAGGTAGGATTCCAAAGTGCTCCTAAACCTGCACTAGCAACACTTAAACGATTAGCACATCCTAAATATAAGGCTGGCAAAGTACCCGTTTCAATATTGTAAGTAGGTTTCAAAACAAAGTATTCCTTCGTAATTGTTTCTGTCTTAGGACCCGCAGGACTCATGTAAGAAACAGAAGCCGTATAGGTCTTTTTAGCTAACCCATTCGCATCGTATCCTCCACCTGAAGTTTTGAATTTAATTTGACCACGACCATCAACAACCTGAATAGAAGCACCATTGTAACTCATACGAGGAGTAAACCCACTAGATGTAGCTGCTATAAATACTTCAGCTTGGTATTCCATACCAGCTACCACTGTATTTGCATTCGCTGATACTTGAGCAAAAACTTTGTCAAACTTAATCTCTTTAGCCCCAACTTTAGCTGCTAATTGATTCAAAACCTCGCTTTCATACCTGCGAATTTCCGACTGCTTTTGACTTAACGTGGCTAAAGCCGCCGCGACAGGCGTATGCTCAAAATTTAACTCAGCAAAATCTTTATTCGCCTGATTGGCATCCTTACTCACACTTGGATCATCTTTCGCGGCTAAAGCTAAAGGAGGAAACTTTGTACCTGGATCAGCTACGGCTAATAATTCTTTAATGAACTTATCAAACATAGGCATTAGCTTATATGCTTCACCTTGTTTGGTGCCACCAACCATTATTTCATAAATCTTTTCCTCTTCCTTCGGATTTTTGATATTACCTGTTTCTGGATCAATACCACCAGCTGATTCTAATACCTTTCCTTTCAAATTTTCAATGTGCCCCACTAAAACGTCCGTTGTTTTTCTAACTTCGTTCGCTTTTTTCAACACATCTGCATAAGCTGCTGGATTGGGTAGATCCTTAATTCTCTCCTCAATTCCTTGCACCATGCCTTTACTCTTATTCAAGGATGATTGATTTGCCATCTCCAAACTGCTATTCAACAGGGCAAATTTTTGCAATAAAGCATCACTCACCTGCAATGCTAGCAAGGCGGTTAACACTAAATACATCATCCCGATCATCTTCTGCCGGGGGGTTTCTTTTAAACTTGCCATAATTAGCCTTTCATAGCCGTTAACATACTACCATAAACCTGATTCAAAGACTGAATATTTGCATTTAATTTCGCTAATTCGGCCTTGAATAATTCAGCATCTTTTTGAGTAGCTGCTATATGTTCTACACTCGTATTAACATTACTATAGAAACCATTAATCGCCTTCATGTGCTTGCTAGCCTCTTGAATTTCTGCTTCATAAACTGAATTCAACTTCTCTAGAGAAGCTCCAGCCTTGGCATAATTCTGTGTATACTTAGCTGCCTCTGCTGAAGAATTCGTAATAGCTGATAAAGACTGAGATGCATCAGAAACTGATTTGTTTAATCCGCCTAAAGATTCAGCTGAAGAGTTTAATGACTTCACAAAATCCTGGGTAGCACCCGTTGCCTTCGAAATTTCAGATAAACTATTAGCTGTATCTGTTAATGACTTTAAGCTCTTAGTTAGATGAGCTACCGCCTCTGAATCCAAACCTGGAACATCACCTGTATGACGAGCAGCAGCAGGACGAGCCTCACCTCCTGCTAATTCAGGATAAACCTTTTCCCAATCGTAATGTTTTTCCTCTTTAGACTTCAAATAAAGAACTCCAAATAGAATAAAGATAGCTGCTTCGGTAAACATTCCCACCATGAGCATCTCATTCGCACCAGACCAGTGTAAGATCTTAAATAAGGCACCTACAATTACAATAGCTGCACCAAAACTGGCAATAACATTAATCGATTTTTCCATGTTAATTAATTATTTTTTCTTTTCAATTATTTGTTAGGCGCCTTCCCTAAATACCTCATAGAGCAACGGAAACCTATATATGATCTTTTTTGACTTTCTATTTCATGAACGCGAGAACCTGTCTCTAAATAATAAGCAAAATCCTTCCAAGATCCACCTTTAACTACTTTACGAGGCTCTTTAGGATCTAAATTAACAGGATTAGAATCCCAGTTTAGTACCGTTGAATTTTCAGAATATGAATCTTGCACCCACTCAGCGACGTTACCTGCCATATTATATAAGCCGTAATCATTAGGCGTGTACGCATTAGCTGGTGCAGTATAGGCATAGCCATCTGCATCAAAATTACCACGTCTAGGCTTAAAATTAGCTAATAAACACCCTTTAGAATTCGTTAAATAGGGATTACCCCAAGGATATTTAGCAGCAGCCTTTCCTCCCTTTGCAGCCCACTCCCATTCCGATTCAGTGGGTAATTGAATGGAAGGCATCGCGTATTTACCTTCTTTAGAACGATAATCATTTAATATTTTTGTACGCCAAAGCGCAAAATACTTCGCAGCCTTCCAGCTTACACCCACAACTGGATACATATCAAAGGCTGGACTAGCAAAATAATTTTCTGTTAAAGGGTCTCCGTTATGATAAGAGAAATCTTTTTTCCAAACCGTCGTATCTGGATAGTAATCTGACATGATACGCTCCTCTCCTAAGACAGAAACAGAATCTCTTAAAAGTGAATTGGTAAATTGACGGTATTCGTTATTTGTAATTTCGGTATCATCCATAAAAAAGGGCACTACTGTAACCCTACGGTTAAAATTAGCGACAGATGACGTGACATCTTCATCTGCTTGACCCATGATAAAACTTCCTCCAGGTACCAAAACCATACCAAATGGAGTGGGCTGACTCCAGCCCTTTCTTGTTGTAGCGACAATCTCACCAGACATTAAACCTGGGTCATCCTTAGGCCCTTTTTTTGACAGAAAGCCGAATAAACCGCCTAAAGGGCCTTTTTTCTCTTTACCTTTCTCACTTGAAAGTGATTTACCATTGCTAGGTGCTTTCTTAGAACAACTAGGCATTGTAAAAAGAACAGCTAACAAAAGAATTACCGATAAAAACTTAATCTCAAAAATTCGAAAATTCATATTCGATTATTATAGTAATTAGGTGAACGAAAATAATGTAAAAAAATTGTCTTCATCATTCTCAAGTCACACAATCCTCCAAATTTAAAAGTTTTTAATGAATTTATTATTATTAATCAAAAAACTTAGTCAATAGAATTTTCCACTAACTATAAGATTCTAAACCTTGGAGTACGAATCGGAGCCACTTTACCTTTTTTAATTCGTTCAGGTATTTGATACCTTATGGCAATTTCATGAGATAGAGGCCTCTTAGCCAAGGAATTAGAAATAGCTAAATCCAAAGAATAACCTATATCTAATTTATTATCCAAAATGGACACCCCCAATAATCCCATAGCTGCATCTCCATGTCTATAACCAGAACCTACATAAAAAAGTTTATTATAATAAATTCTAGCACCTGCTTCTGGAACTAAATTTCCAGAATAAGCTCTCAATAAGGCATATGGAGAAACATCAAAGTAATCATTCAACGGAATCTCGGCACTTGCATTTAAGGAATAGACTTGTTCTAAAGGCATTAAAACAGAATAACCTTTAAAGGAGAAATTAGGGGAATTTATATGATCTACGGAAATACCAACTTGCCAATTTGATTTTGAATAGAGAATTCCCACACCAAAATCTAGAATAGCTTGACTTGCCGTTGAACCTGAAAACAACGATGTAACTGGATCATTTGGATCTCTTACGCGAAATGATCGACCATCGAATGTTTTAGTTTGAGTTCCGGCAGAGAATCCAAAGGACCACGTACTCTCACCTTTCCTTAAATGATAGGCTCCTAAAACCTTAAAAGATTGTTGAGATACTCCAGAAGGAGTCTTGTCTGAGTAGAATAAAACCCCTACCCCTAAAGTAGGTGTAACACCAAAGGAGCTAGACACCCAGGTAGTTCCTAAATTCCCCTCCCCATCCGTTGTAGTCGCATAACCAGACCATTGATCACGGAATTGCACTGCCACATAATTAGACGATTTCCATCCTGAAAAGGCCGGATTAATCAAAGTAGAATTAGCGGAGAAAATACTGAATTGTGGACTTTGCTGCGCAAATAGGGGCGAAAAACAAACGAATAAAGTTCCCACAAGAAAGAGGGGATGGCATGACGTTATCAAGATACTCAAGCTGCGTTTCATTCGTTGGATGAAAATTAGGTAGGCTAAAATAATAAAAAAGCCCCATTGAGGAGGCTTTTTTATTATTTATTTACTTGCTTAATATAATGTTCAAGTGCTCCTGTCATAGAAGGAGCATTTGGCATAGGTGCCTGAATATCAACAATTAAACCTGCATCGACTACTGCTTGGGCTGTTGTGGGGCCAAAAGCAGCCAAACGGGTATTGTTTTGCTTGAAATCCGGAAAATTTTGAAACAAAGAAGTAATTCCTGAAGGGCTGAAGAAAGCAATTACATCATAAAACACATTCTCTAAATCGGATAAATCTGCTGAAACAGTTTCATACATAACCGCTTCCGTAATTTGGAAGTCATTTGTACCCATGTAATCAGGAAGGTCTTTTTGACGTTTATTAGAACATGGGAACAAAAATTTCTCTCCCTTATGTTTCTTGATAATTTCCAATAAGTCTAGTGCTGTCTTCGTACCAGTAAATACCTTACGCTTACGAATTACAATATATTTTTGCAAATAATTCGCTGTCTGTTCCGTTATACAGAAATACTTCATATCTGTAGGAACTTCCTGCTTTGCTTCTTTACACATACGGAAGAAATGATCGATCGCATGACGGCTCGTAAAGATGATAGCTGTGTGCTGGAGTATTTCAATTTTTTGCTTTCTGAAATCTTTATATGCAATCCCTTGTACTTCAATGAAAGGTCTAAAATCTACCTTTACATTGTATTTTTTTTCAATTTCAAAGTAAGGTGATTTAGCATCTGCGGGCGCAGATTGAGTAACAAGAATACTCTTTACTTTCTTTAAACGACTCGTTTCTTCGGTTGCAGTTTTACTCATAATCAATCAATTTTGACCGGAAAAACACCAGCCTTAAAATTCAGAGTGCAAATATACGACAATTTTTCACAGAATTTTATCTTGCTTTAGATGTAAGAGGGAAAAATTAATTCCCTGATACCAAACAAGATAATCTGACCTTCGATGATAAGAAGGTAGATAAATAGAAACAATCGCGGGAAGGAGAAACTTCGCTGAAAACTTTGGAAAAAATAAATAAATCGAAAAAGAAAATAGAAATCAACTATATATAGAAAGGAACTAAAATCAATCGCTGTGGCGGGTCCTACGTAAACGGCATAAAAACAAAGTGCAGTAAATAGAAGTGTGAAAAATTGCAAATTTGTTTGAAGAGATTTAAAATAATGAACATTAGCTAATCCCTTCAATTTAAATAGATCAGTAAATAAATAATAGACAAAATAACGAGAGATGAACAGTAAAAAAGAGAGGCCCAGTTTGGAGAAAATAAAGAGAACACTTGGCCAAATAGTTACAAAATTATCCGCATTACTGAAAAACTCATCCTTTATTGCGGTCTTAAAACCCGTTAAATAGGCCAAACAAGCGGTAATTAAACTCAATGTAAACAATACCAGCAGATTAGGTAAAGCAAATGGGCGTCTCATCCACACCTCATCCTTTACTTCCCACCTTATCCAATCTGCATAGCGATAGAAAGAGGTAAATACGCGCGGGTACGCAGAGAATAATAGACCCAAACAAGCCATTACTGAGAGTATACTCAATAAAAAGAAATTAGAGAAGGGGGCTCCTGATCTGGTTTGAAGAGAAAAGAAATCAGTTTTTTCTACCACAACTACTTTTTCGTTGCGTTCTAAAGAGAATTCACTAGGTAAGCCTTCCAGATTTTCTGAATATACGGTTAAAATTACCTTTTGCTTTAAACTATCAAGCGGATATCGAAAAGTCACCCCTTTCTTCAAGTCCTTAAACAAGGCTCCTTGTAAAAAAAGATGGTAATTTTCTTTAGGGGTAATCGCCAAATAAGTCTTAGGAAAATCAAGCGGATGCAACTCCAAGGACTTGGAATGGTAATTATAATGCTTCGAAGAGACATAGGGCAAGAAGCTTTTCCAAGCTTCTTGGTACACTAGCCAATCGCGCTCAAAGGAATACACCTTCTTCCAAGCAGCCTGACTGGTTCCCGCTTGGAGTAATAAAGCCCATAAAAAAAATCTGCTCACCGTTTTCCATGAAGGAATCAAATGAGCAGATTTTAAAAAGAAAGGAATCATTCCTTGAAATTAATTCAACTTATTTAGCAGCCAACGCTTTGATCATCGTTTCGCCAATGTCAGCTGGAGAGTAAACCACGTGGATTCCACACTCTTGCATGATCTTCATTTTTGCTTCTGCTGTGTCATCAGCACCACCGATGATAGCACCTGCGTGACCCATACGACGTCCTTTAGGAGCAGTTTGGCCAGCAATAAAACCAACCACTGGCTTGCGGTTACCATCTGCTTTAATCCAACGAGCCGCTTCCGCTTCCATACCGCCACCGATCTCACCGATCATCACGATACCTTCTGTTTCTGGGTCGTTCATTAATAATTCAACCGCTTCTTTTGTGGTTGTTCCGATGATCGGATCACCACCGATACCGATGGCTGTTGTTTGGCCTAATCCTGCTTTTGTTAATTGATCTACCGCTTCATATGTTAACGTTCCTGATTTAGAAACGATACCCACGCGTCCTTTTTGGAAAATAAAGCCTGGCATGATACCTACTTTACACTCGTCAGCTGTCATAACGCCTGGGCAGTTAGGTCCGATTAAACGTGTATCGTAGTTAGAGATATATTCTTTCGCCACAATCATATCTTTCGTAGGAATACCCTCCGTGATACAAATAATGACTTTAATTCCTGCATCTGCCGCTTCCATAATCGCATCAGCAGCAAATGCCGGCGGTACGAAAATGATTGATGTGTCAGCTCCTGTAGAAGCAACCGCATCCGCTACTGTATTGAAAATAGGGCGATCTAAGTGCTTAGCGCCACCTTTACCTGGGGTAACACCACCTACCACTTGGGTTCCATACGCGATCATTTGCTCAGCGTGGAAAGTTCCCTCAGTTCCTGTGAAACCTTGAACAATAATTTTTGAATTCTTATTTACTAAAACACTCATTTGCTAGGGGTTATAATAACGTAGGCGAAAAATTTTTCCAAAGGTACAAAATATTGATAAAAATTATCAAAATCCTGATTGATAGACGAAATAAAAATGGGAACAATTTTTTTTGCGTAAATTCGAACTTTGATGCCTTTCCTATGTTGAAGCACCTTCACATCCAAAACTACTCGTTGATCGAACAGCTCGACCTGCATTTGACAGGTGGTCTGACCGCGATTACGGGAGAAACGGGTGCCGGAAAATCCATCTTATTAGGAGCCATCTCCTTATTATTAGGCCAAAGAGCAGACAGCAAAAGCCTCTTCGATGCATCCAAGAAATGTATTATTGAGGGGCAATTCTCTCTGACTTCTTTTCCACACTTACGAGCAGTGTTTGAGGAAGAAGAAATCGATTTCGAGGAACCTTGCTTGATCCGCCGAGAAATCAATCCCCAAGGTAAGTCCCGCAGCTTCGTGAATGACACACCTGTCACACTCGAAACACTAAAGCGAATCGGAAACGAATTAGTCGATATTCACTCCCAGCAAGATACCTGGTGGATGTCCCATCCGGATTTTACGCTAGATATGGTCGATGCCTATGCGCAGAATGAATCGTTAAGAAAATCATATACTGCCGCATTTGCAGCCTGGTCATCCAGCGTTTCCACTTTGAGCTCCTTAGAACAAGCATCTACTAAAGGAACACAAGAACTAGACTTTATTCAATTCCAATTCGACGAATTAAGCAAAGCACAGCTTAGAGAGGGTGAATACGAATCCTTAGATACAGCTGTCCAAAAACTGCAAAATGCAGAACAAATCCAGGAAAAGCTGGCCGTTTTAGCTCAGGCCCTTAGCGTATCAGAAGTTTCAGCCCTTCAGCAAAGCAGAATCGCTTTACAACAAGCCACTTCACTAAGTAAGTGGGGAGAGAATTTCGCAAACTGGAAAACTCGTATAGAATCTATTTGGATCGAATTAAAAGACTTAGGCGCCGAAGTGGAGAGCGAGGCAGAAGATTTCGTTTACGATCCATTGGAATTAGAACAAAAACAGAAGCGATTAGACTTGCTAAATCGTTTATTACAAAAATACCAAGCGCCCAACGTTACTGAATTAATGGCTTTAGTCGAATCGCTTGATTTGCGATTATCTCAATTTTCATCGATGGATACGTTGTTAGTAAATGCGCGGGAGCGAGTGGATGCTGATTTCAAGCTGGCGTGTGCAGCGGCGGAGGCTTTATCTTCGTCTCGCTCTGCCGTTTTAGACGCGATATCCACTGCTCTGGTGATTTCTTTACAGTCCTTAGGCATTCCGAATGCGAATTTAACCTGGGAGATGACGGCCAAAGAATTAGCGGCGAACGGCTCTGACAAAATTCAATTACTTTTCTCTGCGAACAAAGGTTTAGCCCCTAAACCATTCAAGCAAATTGCTTCAGGAGGCGAAATGAGTCGCCTTATGCTGTCGATAAAGCATTTGTTAGCCAAGAAAAGAGCCTTGCCTACGTTGATTTTGGATGAGATTGACACGGGTGTTTCCGGAGAAATTGCCATCAAAATGGGTCAAATGCTGAGTCAAATGAGCCAAGGGCACCAAATCATCGCCATCACCCATCTCCACCAAATCGCGGCAGCGGGATCCAAGCACTGGTTTGTCTACAAAGATCACGCCGGATCGAAAACTGTTTCAAATCTTCGGGAGTTAGTAGAAGAAGAACGCGTAGAGGAAATCGCTAAAATGATCGGTGGTCAACAAGGTTACAAAGATCTATTAGCCAATGTTAGAAATTTAATCCAATCACACGCATGAAAAAATGGATCGCTATTAGCCTAATTTTAGTAGGCTGTTCTCAAGCAGAAGAAAAATTAAGTGAAGAACTACAAGCAAAAGTCCTCGGCTTGCATGATGATTTAATGCCTAAAACAGAACAAATCGTTTCTCTTAAAACTCAACTAGACAGCTTGTCTACCGGTGCAGATTCAACGCACGTACGTAAACTGATTAATTCCTTAGACAAAGCAGACAAATCGATGATGGATTGGATGCACCAGTTTTCTATCGATAGTTTAGAAAAAATGGATGTGAGCACTAAGGTGATTTACCTCAAGAACCAATACACGCAATTAACTGATCTTCAAAAACTGACAGATTCTACCCTCAATGCAGCACAAAAATACCATCCTTAGTTTATTGCTTTCTGTTATTCTTTTCTCTTGTTCACAAGAGAAAAAATTACCGTTCTTAGGCCCTAAAACTCTGAATGCGAAAGGGGACACCGTGTATCACCAGATTCCAGCCTTTCAATTTTTGAACCAAGATTCCCTTGTCGTTACCGAGAAAGACGTAGCAGGAAAGGTATATGTGGCAGACTTTTTCTTCACAACCTGCCCTACCATTTGCCCTAAAATGAAAACGCAGATGTTGCGCATATATGAGCGTTACAAAGAACGCGACGAAGTTCGAATCATTTCACACAGTATAGACCCAGATTTTGACAACACCTCCGTCCTAAAGGATTATGCCACGCGCTTAAAAGTAGAGGCTCCTAAATGGAATTTATTGACAGGAGATAAAGAGACCATTTATAAATTGGGCCAAAAGAGTTATATGGTTTCTGCGCAAGAAGATCCAAACGAGGCTGGTGGATTCGTCCACAGCGGCGCCTTCATTTTAGTGGACAAAAATAGGCACGTTCGAGGCATCTATGATGGGACCGTAGAAACGGAGGTTAATCATTTGTTAGAGGATATGGAAGTGCTTTTAAAGGAATTATAAATGGTGAATGGTAAATGGTAAATGATTTTTTTTATCCGCCATTCACCATTTACCATTCACCATTTACCATTATTAAATGAAAAATTATATCGCTATCTCTGCTTTTTTCTTTTTCTCTTGCTCAAGCAAGGAAGAAATCACCCAGCAGCAATATTCTGTCGAAGGAATGGCCCTATATCAAACACATTGTGAGAATTGCCATCAGGCAGATGGATCAGGATTGCGTGATTTGTATCCCTCAATTCAGAAAACAAAATTAAGCCCAGAGGTTTTGGCCTGCCTACTTAAAAATGGAAAGAAGGGAAATGGGTTTATGCCCGCTAATGCAAAACTTCAGGCATTAGACATCGCAGAATTGATTACGTATATGCGTGAAAAATGGGGTGGCAAAAAACAGATTTATCCTGTAGACAGTGTAAGACTAGCACTAAATGACTGTCGCTAGTTCGTAGGCATTCCTTCGACCGCGACCACGGAATTACGTACATGTCTTAAAGAATAAGTGGAAAAATCTTGGGCAGCATCAAGACCTACCCCATTGACTAATTCAGATCGGGTTCTTAATTGAACCGCCTTATCAGTAAATATACGTTTTTCCGAAACTAACCAATTGAACTCATCGGTCTTCAACGTTTCTTCTTTTTCAATGTTATGAATAACAACATGACCAATAAGTTTATAGGTATTTTTTACCCGATAATAATGAGCTGAATCACCTCGAACTTCAGAGGTAATCTTTCCATTTTTATCATAAAACCAAAGCTTAACTTCTTCAGGATAAACCCGGTCTTCAGTGGATAAAGTCCATTGCACATCCGTTACCATTCTAATAACTTTTCGGGCGGAATCAGAATAAACCATATCGATACCATACAATTCAGATCTCGGTCCATTATAGAAAGCTTTAGAATCATCAGCTCTCTCGCGACAAGAAAAAAATGCGCAGTTAATCAAGAGCAAAAAGAGTAGGCTCGAATTGCGCATGAGAGCGAATTAGTTTATTTTCTGCTTTTGGAACCAGAGATCACTAAAGGTTAAACCCAAAGTAATCCTGTGGTATTGCTCCTCTAACCCATTTTCAGTGATCAAACCTCGGCGACCCACTTGATAGGCAATGTTAAGAAGGGATAGATTACGAAGCGGCAAGGCAACTCCAAAACTTACGTTCTTATCAATGGCATAATTTCCATTACCTAAGAAATCATAAGGGGTTTTCTCAATAGAACCTCCCACTCGATACGTAATACGTTTGTAATAATTAGAAATTGACTCAATATCAGGGATATATTCCCCTCCTACTGAAACTTTGTGAGAAGCAGGCAAAGAAGTAGAGCGACCTAAATTATTAGAAACTTTACTCCAATCTGTGTACGAATAATCTAGCCCGAACATCCAATTTGCCAATTTTTCGACACTAACCCCAAAACGCTTAGTCACTGGGATTTGCTGTACAGTAACAGTCGATTTATCTAAAGTATCCGCATTAATTATACTTAAACCAGAAATATCAAATGTCGCAAACCGCTTCAATTGATCTGCATTTACCGTTGAATTTAGATCAATAGTAGCCCCTAAATTCAAGAAAATATCTTTCTTCACCTTATGTCGGTAAGCAAATCCAGCCTTAAATTGAAAATCAGAATAAGATGTCAAATCTTCTAATTGCACCTTATAGTATTGGCCATCAGATAAATTCTGTGTGGATACATTACGATTCACTTGACCAAACAAGTAATCCATTTGTAGGCCCACATAAAACTCTTTGCCTAATCGAACGCCATTTGAAATGGATAATTTACTAACTCCTCCGCTTCCTTTATAAGAATAAATCAAACTATCCACACCTAATAAATTAAGCCGACGATAAGATTTGGTCTCATATTCCACCGCCGAATGAGGACGAATAGCTACGGACATTGTCCAGCGTGAATTAATAGGTAACGTTAAATTCAATGACTGATAATTACCGCCAAAAATCTTTTGTTGTTGACGATAATCTTGTAACGTTTTATATTCCGTATTCACCCCTACCTCCAAATTAGTATAACGGTTTCTGGCTAACAATGCAGGATTTACCATATTGGCATAAATACCATTCGAGTTCGAAACTCCAATTCCACCCATCATCATTTGAGTAGCATTATCACCGCTCTGAATCTCTCCCATACCTAAATAAGAATACGGAGAATTCAAAATAGTCTGCGCCCAAACTTGAGGAGACACGATTAAAAATAAAACGATTAGCAGATACCGAAGCGTTTTTATAAAGGTTGTAGGCTTATCCAAAGAAATAAAATTCATAGAATTAAAATCCTCCCTTGCGGGAATAATAGTGTGCAAAGGTCGTAATTTTATTTCACATTCGACTAAGTTATTAGCTATATTTGAATTCAAAATGATTGACAAAATGATTGAAGATTTAAAAAATGGGGTTTATTTAGATAATTCAGCATGGGATGTAATCCTTTTTGGAGGAATTATGTTAATCAGTTTTATATTAAGACGTTTTTTCTCTAATTCATTTTCAAAAATTGTTTATCGGTTTATCCCCGAAGAATCTATCTCCATTCAAGATTGCGTTCAACTCATTCGAAAACCTTTCGAATTACTCATATTTTGGATCTTCTTGTATTTTGCAGTCCAAAATTTACACGTGCCATCCGTCTGGAATATCGAGCCGATGGAAAAATTTGGCCTACTTTACCTCCTTGAAAAAGCCTTCGAATCTGCTGTTATTTTCACCATTACTTGGATAGTAGTCCGCTTAATGAAGGTGGTTATTTTAGTTGCCCAAGAAAAGTGGAACGGTGCAGATCAAAAATCCAAACAACAATTCATTCCCTTCCTGAACGACCTATCCATGGTCTTTATTATCACGGCAGCTGGATTTGTTTTCCTTGGTCGCGTTTTTGAAGTAGATGTAGTGGCATTAATCACC
The DNA here is from genome assembly GCA_044353355.1 of Aquirufa sp. Classification (GTDB taxonomy): domain Bacteria; phylum Bacteroidota; class Bacteroidia; order Cytophagales; family Spirosomataceae; genus Aquirufa. The sequence goes on along the minus strand of JBILCC010000001.1, from coordinate 59,893 downwards.
GGTTTAGGAATTGGAGGTTTAGCCTTAGCTTTAGCAGCGCGAGAAACGCTAGAAAATTTATTTGCCTCATTCACTATTTTCTTGGATCTACCCTTTGTAGTAGGTGATAACATTCAAATAGGATCCATCAGTGGAGATATAGAAAAAATAGGATTTAGAAGCACTCGAATCAGAGGTGCAGATGGCAATTTAATACTAGTTCCAAATCGACTACTCACCTCACAATCACTCGAAAACATGAGTGAACGTGATTTTAGACGTGCTAAATACACGATTCTCTGTGAATTAACTACCAAACCTTCTCAAATTGAATCAGCTATTGCTAGTATTGAGGCACTTATTCAAGAAGAGCCTTTGTGCAAGAAAAAAGCACCTAAGGTGATTTTTGAAGGCTTTAGCGCTTATTCCATCGATATTTCGGTGACTTATTTTGTTCAGACCAAAGACTACGCAAAGTTTCAGGCGACGAAACAAACTGTCAATTTGGGAATATTGAAGGTGCTGGAGAAGGAGAAGATTGTGATGGCGAGGTCCTAGCGGCCGCAAGAGAGTGGAGAGAGGAGAGTATAGATTAGAGAGTATAGATTAGAGACGAAAGCATAGAAATAAAGAATAAAGAATAAAGCATAGAGATGGCATAAAAAAAAGGGAACAGAAGTTCCCTTTTTTTTATCGTATGAAATGTGAATGAGTCTGAAGAAAACATTTCTGAAGTTCATCCCCGCAGGGGATTCCGACTTTATTCTTTGTGCTTTATGCTCTACTCTTTAAATTAAAATTACCCCACAAGTTCCTTAAGATCTTCATCATGAATCATCTTCCTCTCATCCGCCATCAATAAAAAGCGTGTATAGATTTTATCTAATTCCGGCTTCTCAAAATCGAAACCCAAGATAGTCAACCGGTGGCGCAAGGCAGCGCGACCTGAGCGGGAGGTTAATAAAATCGCTGAAGATGAAACTCCTACGTCCTCAGGATTCATAATCTCATAGTTTTGTGCATGCTTTAAGAAACCATCTTGATGAATTCCTGACGAATGCGCAAAAGCATTTGCTCCTACGACTGCCTTATTCGGCTGCACGTGCATTCCCATTAAATTAGAAACAAGCGTACTGGTTGGGTACAAATATTTTGGTTTAATACCTGTTGTGAAACCCAAATCCTTGTGCACATTTAAAATCATGGCAATTTCTTCCAAAGATGTATTGCCAGCTCGCTCTCCTATACCATTTATCGTTACTTCGACTTGACGCGCACCGGCCTGAATACCCGCAATGGTATTCGCTGTGGCTAAGCCTAAGTCATTATGATTATGCATCGAAATCGTAGCCTGGTGAATATTATCAACGTTTTCGTATAAATACTTTATGCGATCATGCATCACATGAGGTAACAAATAACCGGTTGTATCTGGAAGGTTTACGACTGTTGCTCCAGCTTTGATGACTTCACGAGTCAACTGCGCTAAAAATGCCAAATCCGCTCTTCCGGCATCTTCTGCAAAAAACTCGACATCTTCTACGAATGATTTGGCATACTTCACAGCCCAAACCCCGCGTTCGATTATTTCTTCGCGTGTTGAATTGAATTTATGTTTGATGTGAACATCCGATGAACCGATACCTGTATGAATACGTGGCTTGCGTGCAGATTTAAGGGCAGCAACTGCGGCATCGATATCTTCTTTTTTAGCTCGCGTTAAGGCACAAATTGTGGGTTCCTTAACCGCATCACAAATGGCTTGAACTGAGGCAAAATCACCCGGCGATGAGATGGGAAAACCTGCTTCAATGATATCTACCCCTAGCAACTCGAGTTGTAAAGCAACTTCTACTTTTTCCTCTCGGTTTAATTGGCAGCCGGGAACTTGTTCGCCGTCACGTAAGGTGGTATCAAAAATTTGAATGCGGTTACTCATCTGATTTTAGGTGTTTTATTTCGATGTGAAATTACATCTAATTCAGTTTGCGAACAAACAAAGCTCAAAGAGCAAAGACCAAAGTTCAGATTAAAAATCTTAATATTCATGAAAATAAGATTAAATAACTATTTAAAATCCTTAAAATGGAAATAAAAAAGATCATTAATCTAAAATACAAAACATCGTCAGAAAATTAAATTTTGCATTTTTTTAAGGGAAGGATCAAATTTTACAGATAAAATATGAAACAAAAAAGGGCAGACACGTAAAGTATCTACCCTCTTTCAAATCCCAAAAGGGAAACTTAGTTATTCTCTGGGCGCAAGCTACGAACTGCAGCTCCTGCTCTCCACATTTCTGAATCACGCATTTCTTTCAATTCAGCTTCTAATTTCACGCGGTAATCCGGTTGTGAGTTTAACGTAATTGAACGCTCTGCTTCAGCTTGTGTTTTAACTGAGTTATATAATTTCTCGAACACTGGCTTAGTTGCATCACGGAAAGGCTTCCACCAATCCAAAGCACCACGTTGCGCCGTAGTAGAACAATTTGCATACATCCAATCCATTCCATTTTCAGCCACTAATGGCATTAATGACTGTGTTAATTCTTCTACTGTTTCGTTGAATGCTTCTGATGGAGAGTGACCATTCGCACGTAATACTTCGTATTGTGCTGCGAAGATACCTTGGATAGCACCCATTAATGTACCACGCTCACCTGTTAAGTCAGACGTTACTTCTTTGTAGAAATCAGTCTCAAATAAATAACCAGAACCTACACCAATCGCCATGGCGATACATTTCTCACGCGCTTTACCTGTTGCATCTTGGTAAACGGCGAACGAAGAGTTCAAACCTTTACCTGCCACAAATAAACGACGTAATGAAGTACCTGAACCTTTAGGTGCAGCTAAGAAAACGTCCACGTCTGCTGGAGGAATGATACCCGTTTTCTCTTTGTAGGTAATTCCAAAACCGTGAGAGAAATAAAGTGACTTTCCAGCCGTTAAATATTTCTTCACTGTAGGCCATAATTCGATTTGAGCGGCATCAGAAAGTAAGTAACAGATGATGGTTCCTTTTTCTAACGCTTCTTCGATTTCAAATAAAGTTACACCTGGAACCCAACCGTCAGCGACAGCTTTGTCATAGGTTTTGCCTTTACGTTGACCTACGATTACATTCAGACCATTGTCTTTCATGTTTAACGCTTGCCCAGGACCTTGAACTCCATATCCGATTACTGCAATCGTTTGATCAGCTAATACTTGTCTAGCTTTCTCTAATGGAAACTCTTCTCTTGTTACGATGTCTTCAACAACTCCACCGAAATTAATCTTTGCCATTTTTTTGTTATTTAATTTATATTCGTTTTTCGATTACACAATTTCCCAATTGCCTTCTTCCGGCAAAAACTCCACTAAGCCTTTCTCTGTTTTACCTACGGCAACACGACCCGACTTAACGTACTCTAAAATTTCCCATTTCTTTAAATAGGCATAAAACTCTTGAATTTCTTCTTCTGATCCATTCTTTTCTACAACTACATAATCTAGTCCAAAGTGCACAATTTTTGCATTCCAATCTAAATTAATCGTCTTCACATCCACAGGAGTTCCTCCTAGCGGAGTGGCAATCTTAAATAAGCCGATTTCGTTAAACACGATTTCGTCATCTAGGTAACCAAACACCGCGAGAACGTCTGTGACTTTACGGATTTGGCGAACTAATTTTTCTACAAATTCCCGGTTTTCGTGTTTAATCACGATCGTGAAACGAGATACGCCTTTACGCTCTGTCTCTGAAACCGTCAAACTCTCGATATTTACTCGACGACGCGTGAAAATAATCGTGATGCGATTCAATAAACCGACCGTATTGGTAGTAAAAACAGAAATAGTGTAATTCGTTAACATAATTATTCTAGCCTCACACTGGTTACACAGCCACCAGCAGGTACCATGGGGAATACATTTTCCTCTTTTTCACAAACGATTTCTAACAGATAAGGCTTATCTGAATTCAATAAAGTATCTAATGAATCGCTTAATTCCGCCCGATCCGACACGGTGTGCCCCGCGATGCCAAAACCTTTCGCAATCGTAATAAAATCAGGGTTCTGCAATTCAACGAATGAATAACGGTTATCAAAGAACAATTGCTGCCATTGGCGCACCATGCCTAAGAAGTTATTATTCAAGATGATTATTTTCACTGGTAAACCACTTTGCGCGATCGTACCTAATTCTTGCAAAGTCATCTGGAAACCACCATCACCGATGACCGCCACTACCTCGCGTTGTGGCACTGCTACCTTCGCGCCAAAAGCGGCTGGCAAAGCAAAGCCCATCGTTCCTGCGCCACCTGATGTAACAATTGAATTGCGCTTTTTGAATCGGTAATAGCGATTCGTAATCATTTGGTGCTGACCTACGTCAGTTACGACAACGGCTTCCCCTTTCGTTTTTTCTGACAAGAAATTAATTGCTTCGCCCATCTTGATCTTATCTCCTTCATGGAATAAGTCTTTCAAGGTTATTTTTTCATACTCCTCGTCGTCGTATTTCTTAAATTCTGCCCTCCATTCACTGTGATCAGCTTTGTTCACTAAAGGCAAAAGTGCCTTTAAAGCAGCTTTCGCATCGCCCACAACAGGAGCATCTGCTTTCACATTTTTATCTACTTCACTCGGGTCAATTTCAATATGTACCACTTTCGCTTGCTTCGCATAGGTGGCTAAATCTCCCGTGATACGATCATCAAAACGCATACCGATCGCGATTAAAACATCGCAAGAGTTCGTTAAAACGTTCGCTCCATAGTTTCCGTGCATACCCGGCCAGCCTACATAAAGCGGGTGATCAGCATCCATAGAGGACATGCCTAATAAGGTAGTCGCTACGGGAATGCCCGTTTTATCTACAAAATCATTTAATTCTTTTTCCGCGCCCGAAATGATAATTCCATGACCGGCTAAGATATACGGACGTTTTGCGCCGTTGATTAATTTCGCAGCCGCCTCCACGTGTTCGGCCTTAGGCTCTACGCGAGGTTTATAAGAAATAATCGAGGTGCATGGTTTGTATTCGAATGGAACGGTCATCAAATCTGTTTGAGCCGTACGTGTGATATCAATTAATACGGGGCCAGGACGCCCTGTTTCTGCGATGTAGAAGGCTTTCGCCATGATCTCAGGGATCTCATTCGCATCAACGACTTGGTAGTTCCACTTCGTCACAGGCATCGAGATACCGATCAAATCGCATTCTTGGAACGCATCGGTTCCCAATAAATTTCCTTTTACTTGACCGACGATACACACCAAAGGAGTTGAATCCAACATCGCATCCGCGATAGGGGTGATTAAGTTCGTAGCCCCAGGACCAGAAGTCACCATGCAAACGCCTGCCTTGTTTAGCATGCGGGCATAGCCTTGTGCAGCATGTCCTGCACCTTGTTCGTGGCGCACTAAAATATGTTTCAGGCGATCTTGGTAATCGTAAAGCGCATCATAGGTAGGCATAATGGCACCACCTGGGTAACCAAAAATCGTGTCCACACCCTGCTCTACCAATGATTGCATGATAGCTTGGGCGCCAGACAAAAATTTCTTTTGGCCAGGTTGATTAGCTGCTTCGGTTTGAGTTTGGGTTTGTCCCATGGTTAACAATTTTCAAAAATTCTGTCTCAATGTAATAGAAAACTCAATTTAAGCCTTCTGGATAGATAAAAAAATTATTTTCTTATAAATCCGTCACACATCCCTGACTAGCAGAGGATACGTTTTTAATATATTTACGTAGAACACCTTGCTTAAATGGAGACTCAATAGGCTTCCAATTCTTCTTGCGTTCTGCTAATTCTTCCTCCGATACGTGCAACACCAAGGTATTGTTTACCGCATCAATCGTAATCTTGTCACCGTCTTTCACTAAGCCGATTGGACCACCTTCTTGTGCTTCTGGCGTCACGTGTCCTACTACAAATCCGTGTGTACCTCCAGAGAAACGACCATCCGTGATCATCGCTACCGAGTTTCCTAGACCGGCACCGATAACGGCCGAAGTTGGCTTTAACATTTCTGGCATACCTGGACCACCTTTAGGCCCTTCATTGCGAATCACGATGACGTGACCTGCTTTGATTTCCCCTTTAGAGATGTATTCAATCACCTCTTCTTCGCGCTCACAGACTTTAGCAATACCCTCAAAACGCTCGCCTTCCTTACCCGTAATCTTCGCTACGGCACCGCCTGGAGCTAAATTACCATACAAGATCTGCAAGTGACCTGATGGTTTCAATGGTTGAGTGATCGGGAAAATGATTTTTTGGGTGTCAAAATTCAAGTCAGGAGCCTCCGCTAGATTCTCCGCCATCGTCTTTCCTGTCACCGTTAAACAATCGCCGTGCAACAAGCCCACACTGTGCAAATATTTCAAAATCGCTGGCATTCCACCGATCGCTAACACGTCTTCCATGTAGTATTTACCACTTGGCTTTAAGTCTGCGATCAAAGGCGTACGATCAGAAATATCTTGGATATCTTTCAAGGTAAACGTGATTCCTGCGGCGTGTGCAATCGCTAAATAGTGAAGCACCGCGTTAGTAGAACCTCCTAAGGCCATCACCACCGTCATCGCATTCTCGAATGCCTTGCGCGTCATGATGTCACGTGTACAGATGTTTTTCTCTAATAACACTTTCATCGCCGCGCCTATTGCTAAGCACTCCTCTTTCTTGCCTTCGTGTGTGGCAGGATAGGTCGATGAATTAGGTAGTACTAAGCCCATCGCTTCCATCGAGGAAGCCATCGTGTTCGCTGTGTACATACCACCACAGGCTCCTGCTCCCGGGATTGAATTGCGAATGACACCTTCATAATCCTCGTCAGAAATAGTTCCTGCATATTTTTTTCCCAAAGCTTCGAATGCCGAAACGATGTCTAATTTCTCTCCTTTGTAAGAACCGCTGCGAATCGTTCCGCCATACACTAGCATCCCTGGGCGATTCAAACGCGCCATCGCCATCATGGCACCTGGCATATTCTTATCACAACCTACGACCGCGATAACGCCATCATACCATTGTGCCCCTACCACATTTTCTATGGAATCTGCGATGATATCACGTGATGGCAACGAATAGCTCATCCCATCATTTCCGTTCGTCATTCCGTCCGAAACCCCGATTGTGTGGAAGATCAAACCAACCATTCCATTCTCTTGGATCCCTTTTTTCACGTGAACAGATAAGCCATTCAAGTGCATGTTGCAGGTGTTGCCTTCGTAACCCGTACTTGCGATACCGATTTGGGCTTTGTTCATATCCTCTGATGTTAAGCCGATACCGTAGAGCATCGCTTTTGCAGCGGGATTAGATACTTCCTGAGTTAATGTCCGTGAATACTTATTTAATGACATAGGGTTTAAGAAATTTTTTCAAACAACAAATATACGCAATTCGATTTGTAGACAGGTTAATTATGCCAAAGAATCTTTGGTGATTATAGAAAAAGCAAAATTAATTATTTGTTTTCTCCTACCTGCTGTCTCCACATCGCAAAATACAAACCTTTGCTCGCCACTAAATCGTCGTGCGAGCCCTGCTCTACAATCTGTCCTTTCTCTAACACATAGATCCGAGTCGCGTGCATCACCGTGGATAAACGGTGCGCAATCAGGATCGTAAGGTGCTCCGTATCAACAGATAAAGAACGAATCGTCTCGGAAATTTCTTCTTCAGTCAAAGAATCCAACGCCGAAGTCGCCTCATCAAAAACCAACAAATTAGGATCACGCAACAAGGCGCGCGCAATACTCAAGCGCTGCTTCTCGCCGCCGGACACTTTGACGCCACCCTCCCCGATCAAGGAATCCAGTCCTTTATCGGCTCTGGCTAATAAAGTTTGGCAGGCAGCCTTTTCCAACACGGCCATACATTGTGCGTCCGTCGCGTTCGGGTTAACAAACAACAAGTTCTCGCGAATTGAACCGGAGAACAATTGCGTGTCTTGGGTGACAAAACCGATCTTCTTGCGCAGCTCATCAAAATCGATCGCGTCACTTGGTTCGCCGTTGTAGTATACTTGCCCTTTTTTAGGACGATAAAGACCAACCAATAATTTTACTAAAGTCGACTTTCCGGCGCCTGAAGGCCCCACAAAAGCAATCGTCTCGCCGCCTTTTACGGAGAACGTGATTCCGTCCAAAGCTTCCGTCGTGGCAGACTGGTGTTTGAACGAAACGTGATCGAACTTCAATTCCTGAATAGACGAAATAGCCTTCGGGTTTGTAGGCTTCTTCTCCGATGGAATACTTAACACCTGCTCGAAATTTTGGAGAGACACCTCTGCCTCGCGGTAGGTATTCACCACATTACCAATCTCTTGCAAGGGGTTAAAGAGGAAGAACGAATAAATATTCAACGAATAGAATTGACCGATCGTGATCTTTCCCTCGTAGATCAAGTAGATCAACACGACCACCATCAGCATGCGCAACAAGTTCACACAAGTTCCTTGAACAAAGGCCATCGAACGCACGTAACGCACTTTCTTTAACTCTAATTTCAGGATTTTCTCCGTCGTCGCATTTAAGTGGGCGATCTCTTGCTCTGCTAAACCCAGTGATTTAACTAACTCAATATTGCGCAAGGATTCCGTCGTTGATCCTGCCAGCCCTGTCGATTCTTTTACGATTTCGATCTGAATCACTTTGATCTTCTTACTTAATACGGACGATACGTAACCGATTAGTGGACCCGTGATTAAGAAAAGGGGCATCACCATCCAATGCACAGAAAAAGCATAGACCGAGATGAAGATCAAGGCAATAATCGATTGGAATAAAATGTTAATTCCTAGAGTAATCAGCTTTTCAACGTCCGTGCGGACTTTTTGGAGTTTACCCAGGGTCTCGCCTGATCTTTGGTCCTCAAACGTCTCGTAAGGTAATTCTAAAGAGTGGCGAATGCCGTCTGAATAGAGGTTTGCGCCTACTTTTTGGGTAACCGTATTGATGAAATAATCCTGAAAGTTTTTTGCTACTCGGCTTACGAAAGCTACGCCTACGGACGCTAAGGCCAAAGGCCAAATCGCCGCCACGAACTGGTCCATCGTGTGCGTATCCGAGCGGTACACCGCCGCCACATCGTCGATGATCTTCCTGAAAATATAGGGATCCATCAACGAGAAGATCTGGTTTGTGGCTGCCAGGGCCAAGGCCCCTACCACTCTCCAGCGGTATACTTTTAAATAATTCAGTAATAATTTCATATTTTTTAGAATCTACTTAAGGCCATCTCGGAGATGGTTTTTCCAATCGCTAAAGAGGAGGTCGCCGCCGGACTAGGCGCATTCAACACATTGATCACTTTCGCGTCTTCCACGATCGAGAAATCATCTAATAATCCACCATCTCTATCGCAAGCTTGAGCTCTGACACCCGCGCCGCCTTCGACTAAATCATTGATTTGAATCTCTGGAATTAAGACTTGTAACGCTTTCGTAAAGGCCTCTTTTGAGAAGCTGCGGTACATTTCGCCTAAACCCGTTTCCCAGTATTTCACCGCTACTTTTTGGAATCCAGGCCAGGTTAAGGTATCCCAAAGTTCCTTCACATCTATCCCTAATTTCTTGTAACCCTCTTTCTTAAAGGCCAAAACCGCATTCGGACCTGCCTCCACGCCACCTTTCATCATACGGGTGAAGTGAACGCCTAAGAACGGGAAATTGGGGTCTGGCACTGGGTAAATCAGGTTCTTGACTAGGTATTCTTTCTCTTTTCTCAACTTGAAATATTCCCCACGGAATGGTACGATGCGTACATCCAGAGGTTCTTTTTGGGTCATCTGCGCTACTTTATCGGAATAAAGACCCGCACAGTTGATCACTAATTTTGCCTCATAGACTGACTTCGTCGTCTCCACGATCGAGAAGGTCAATCCTTTCTTGATATCAATCACTTGCTCACTTAAGTGCATTTCGCAACCCTTGATTTGGGTTCCTACGGCTAATTTCGCAGCTACTGCTCGGTAATCCACGATGCCTGTTTGAGGAACGAACATCCCTTCTACACCCGTAACATGCGGCTCGTATTCGCGCATTTCTGCTAGGCTCAATTTTTTCAAACCATCCAGGCCGTTTTGCTGACCTCTTTGGTACAAAGTCTCTAGTTGTGCACGTTGCTCATGTGTGGAAGCGACTACAATTTTACCAGTTAATTCAAATGGAATATTCTCCTGTGTACAGTAATCAATCAATTGATGGTAACCCTCAATGCAATTTTTGGCCTTCAAAGAACCCGGTTTGTAATACAATCCGGAGTGGATCACACCGGAATTATTGCCTGTTTGGTGCATGGAGACCATGCTTTCTTTCTCAAACAAAGCGATATGAAGATCAGGTCTCGCCTCTAATAAGCGATGCGCCGTTGCGAGGCCCACGATGCCGCCGCCTACAATGATTACGTCTAATGCCATAAATTGAAATGTTGAACAACAAATATACGGCTAAACGGTGGTAAAAAGAATTATTCGTAGCTTTGAAGTATGAATCCTAGGATCGAACAATTGTACCAAATTTCCAAAGCCCCTACTCGGACCATTTTAGGTCTGATGTCAGGCACGTCCTTGGATGGTTTGGATTTAGCTCTAGTGCGATTCACTGGTTTCGGACTGGACACGTCTTACGAAATTTTGCACTACGACACCCGCCCCTATCCGGCAGATTTCAAGGAATCGATTCGTTCGGTTTTTGCCAAAGAAAACATTCATTTCCCTACCCTTTCCACGCTTAACGCGCAAATTGGACGTTTGCACGCTTCTTTAATAGTAGAAGTATTAGCTAGCTGGGGTGTTTCAGCGTCCGAGGTAGACGCGATTGCCTCCCACGGCCAAACCGTGATGCACCGTCCGGACAGAAGTGGTAAACTTCCGCATTCGACCTTACAAATAGGCGACGGCGATCACATTGCCCAACTAACCGGTATCATTACTCTTTCTGACTTCCGCCAAAAACACGTGGCAGCCGGTGGTGAAGGGGCTCCTTTGGCAATGTTTGGCGATTATTTTCTATTTTCCAAGAAAGGCGAACATCGGATTTTATTAAATATAGGTGGCATCGGAAACTTCACCTATTTGCCTGCCTCTGGAGATCCAGCTGGCATCTTAGTGACAGACACCGGCCCCGGAAATACCTTGATCGACGCAGCGGTTCGCCGTTATTTCAACAAAGCGTATGATGAAGATGGCACCATTGCCCTCTCTGGAAAAATCGATGCTGGCATTTTAGCAGAACTCATGAGCCTTAGCTTTTTCAAGGATTCGTTCCCTAAAAGCACCGGCCCCGAATACTTTAATTTAGATATAGTTCACGCCTCCATCAGCCCAGCTGATTTAGTCGCGACCTTAACGGAATTCACCGCCCAAAGCATTGCCCTCGCGATGAAAACCTATATTCCTTCTGGTATAGAAGGCACCGTTTATATTAGTGGCGGGGGAAGCAAAAATCCAGTTATCATGGCACGATTAGCTGAGCTCCTTCCCTTCCATGTTTGCGAAAGCGATGAGTTAGGTATGCCGTCAGCGGCAAAAGAGGCAGTTTTATTTGCTTTATTAGCGAATGAAACGCTAGCAGATTCGCCTGGAGCGGAGAGATTGGGGGATTCGCCGTGGGAAAATTTTGGGAAAATATCTCTGTAAAAATCCTACGGATTTTTACAGAATGGTGAATGGTAAGTGGTGAATGATAAATGAAATCCTTCGGACTCATTTCCTCCGGACTAAGCCGTGCAGCGGCGACTCATTGACTAAGTTGCAAAGCAACGACTTTTAAGCTGCGAAGCAGCGCAAAACATGAAATACAAATTTACCGATTCCATCCTTTTCGAGGATGCTGATTTTATTGTGATTAACAAGCCATCTGGCATTTCTACGTTAGATGAGCGGAAGGATGATTTAGCGCCGGCAATCTTGCGTTTAGCGAAGGAATATTCGTCTGATGCGCAGGTGGGACACCGTTTGGACAAAGAAACATCAGGGGCTTTAGTCATCGCCAAAAATCCCGATGCCTACCGCCACATCTCTATGCAATTCGAGCACCGCGAAACAGCGAAACGCTACCACGCCGTCGTTGAGGGTATGCAGGATTGGGATGGATTCCTAGTGAACTTACCCATTTTGCCATTGAAAGATGGAAAAGTGATTATTGATCGGGCCAAAGGAAAGCACGCCGAAACCTGGTTCAGAACACTAAAAGTATTCCGTGGTTATACCTTAGTCGAATGTATGCCCATCACCGGACGCATGCACCAAATCCGCATTCACCTAACCTGCCTAAAAGCGCCTATCGTTTCTGACGCCATGTACGGAGGGCCTGAGATTTACCTTTCTGATTTGAAACGTAATTTCCACTTGAAAAAAGACACAGAAGAAATGGCGGTCATGCGCCGCGTCGCATTACATGCACATAGCTTGTCCTTCAACTTGATGAATGGCGACCCCATCATGGTCGAGGCACCTTATCCAAAAGATTTCAATGTGCTGGTGAAGACTTTAGAGAAGTATTCGTAATTTTGCAACCCTGGCTTCGTAGTTCAATGGATAGAATGTAGGTTTCCGGTACCTAAGATGAAGGTTCGATTCCTTCCGAGGCTACAAATTGACCTCCGGTCAACAATAAAGGACATTTCTTAACGAGGTGTCCTTTTGTATTTTAGGGAGAAACTGCACTTGTGTAGCAAATTTGTGTAGCAAGTGAAATCGAAGGTCTTTAAAACCTTGATTTTCTTATCAGAGAATTTCTGTGAAAAGTGCTTTAAATCATAACAAGGGGGATAGTCAAAGATTTTTCTTATTTTTACGGGGCTATTTTTTCACATACAGCTAATTCTATTCTATTCAGAGATGGTTTATCGGGCATGTCAACCGAAACTCCTTACTTATTGTCGGATAGAATATTTTCACTGTTTGAAAGACATTATTGAAATCTTAGTCCAATCATTCACGCTTCAAAAACGCTATGAGAAACGTTTCTTTTGCCTTAGTTCAGTTAGAGTGTTCAACTGATGTCGCGGCTAATATGGCCAAAACGGTTCAAACGATCCGCGATGCAGCAGCCCGCGGTGCTCAGGTTATTTGTTTGCAAGAATTGTTCAGTTCCGTTTATTTCTGCTTCGAAGAGAATGCTACTTTTTTCGATTTGGCGGAAGCGATTCCGGGTCCAAGTACGGATCTATTCGGTGGCTTAGCAAAAGAATTAAATGTAGTTATTATCGCTTCTTTATTTGAAAAACGGGCCGCAGGTTTATTTCACAATACGACGGCGGTGATTGATGCAGATGGTACTTACCTGGGCAAATACCGTAAAATGCATATTCCAGATGATCCAGGATACTACGAGAAATATTATTTCACCCCAGGTGATTTAGGTTACCAGGTATTTGATACGAAATATGCCAAAGTAGGCGTGCTGATTTGTTGGGACCAATGGTACCCTGAAGCAGCTCGTTTAACTGCGTTACAAGGTGCCGAAGTTTTAGTTTATCCAACAGCGATCGGTTGGGATTTAGAAGAGCAAAATTCAGAAATCAATCGCGAGCAATATCAAGCTTGGCAAACCATACAGCGTTCCCACGCCATTGCAAATGGAGTTCCAGTCATCTCAGTCAATCGAGTAGGCGTTGAAAATGGGCAGCAATTTTGGGGTGGAAGCTTTGTCTCTAATGCCGGTGGACGAATCATTTTCCAGGCACCACATGAGGTAGAGGAAGTAGCTATAGTAGAGGTAGACGTGGATTCGAGTGAATATTATCGAAAAACATGGCCTTTCCTTCGTGATCGCAGGATTGACTCTTACCCAGATATCACTAAACGATTCATCGATTGAACTATGTGATCAGCCTTATTCGTCTGTATGCTTTTTGGCTACTATTCTTTTTAGTCGAACGGCTGATCTTTGTATGTAGATTTTGGGATTCCATTACGGAATCAAGAAGTTTTGAAGTTCTCCATATTTTTCAATCCGCATTACGACTTGACGCTTCCATGGCAGGTTATGTACTGGTTATACCCTCCCTATTTTGGGCAATCGAAATTATTTTGGGAAAATCATTTGTTTCACCTCGTTTTACGCTAATCTACCATCGCTTCTTTATTGGTCTATTTGCGCTCATTGGGGCGGTTAATTTGAACATTTACCAGGAATGGGGATCTAAGGTTAACTATAAAGTGTTCAAAATATTTTTCAATTATCCCTATGAATCTACGATCTCAAGCCTAGAGACAGGTATTGGGTTAACGGTCGGCATCTTTCTAACTCAAGTAGTATTTTTTGGCTGGCTTATTCGATTCTTTATCCGATCAGCCTATCAAATACATCCTTGGCTGACACGTCCCATCCTTAGTTTATTCATTTTAGGCATAACGTTTTTGAGTGTACGGGGCGGTTGGCAATTAGCCCCAATCAGCCAAAGCATGGCTTATTTCTCATCCAAACCTATTTTAAATCACGCGGCAGTAAATACCTCCTGGAATTTGTCACAGGATGTTATCAATAATTTAGCAGGCAGTAAGGGAGACTTTCATTATTTACCCGAGGAGCAAGTTGATTCAATCCTGCATAATTATCAATCTGGAGATTCATTATCTCGAACAGAAATCCTGTCCACTAAACGACCTAATGTCGTATTCATTATCTTGGAAAGTTTCACAGCCGATGTAGTGGAATCATTAGGGGGTGAGCCAGGAATAAGTGTCGAATTAGACAAATTGATGAAGCAAGGAGTGTCTTTTACAAATATGTATGCCTCAGGAGATCGAACGGATAAAGGGCTGATCGCTGTCATGAGTGCATTTCCGGCTCAGGCGACTAAGAGCATAATTACAGAGACAGATAAACAAGAACATTTGCCATCTATAGCCCAGGTTTTTAAAGAGCAAAGTTATCAAACAACCTTCATGTATGGAGGTGAAAGTGAGTTTTTTGGCTTTAAACCCTATGTTTTGAGTCATGGATTTGATCGATCAACTGATAAACATGCTTTTTTAGCACAAGACCAAAATTCAAAATGGGGGGCACATGACGGCGTTGTTTTTAAGCATTTTCAGCATGAATTAAGTCAAATGAAGCAGCCGTTTTTTGCGACAATGCTGACACTTTCAAATCATGAGCCATTCGAAATTCCAGAATCACCCCGCTTTCCAGGCTCTGATTTGCCGAATCTATTCCGCAGCACCGCCTTTTACACGGATAAATCATTAGGGGCTTTCATCCATGCTTCTCGTAATGAGCCCTGGTTTAAAGAAACATTATTTGTCATTGTGGCTGATCATGGCCACCGACTACCTAAAGAAAAATATGCGATTTCCGAAGCACAACATTTCCACATTCCATTGGTGCTGTTTGGCGACGTTATCAAGCCTGAATTTCGAGGAAAACAATTATCCGTGTTTGGAAGCCAAACTGATATCGCTAAAACAGTGTTAGGTCAATTAGGATTGGATGGAAGTCGGTTTGCATTCAGCCAAGATTTATTTGCCACCCATCCAGATCGGGGTTATGCATTTTTCGACTGGGATAATGGCTTCGGAGTGATCAGTAAAAATGGCTTTACCAGTTTTGACAATGCAGGAAAACGCCTGATAAAGCAGGAAGGAAGCAATAATTTGTTGCCCTTTGGTCAAGCCTACATGCAAAAAGTATTTGCTACTTACGAAGCATATTAAACGATTATGTTTAAATAATAATCGTTTCCTTGGTTGAGTAACCATCTCCATTTGTTTCCCAAATCTTATGACCCATTTTGTGAGCACTTGATTCCATTAATTCCTGTTAGCTCCCCTGGTCATTCATAATAAGAGAATGTAAAGGTCTTAAAATCAACTAAATACCTGGTATGCGATAATATTGATGTCAGATATATACAAAGCTGGAATCACGTCCGACTCGATTCCTGCCGGAGTTACACCGATATAAAAAAGGCTTCCCAAAATTGGGAAGCCTTTATATTTTTTAAATAATTCTATTTAAAACTTAAACACTGGTGAAATGCCAATGTAGTTAATATTTATTCCTTCAACAGAAGTGGTAGTATAATTCAAATTTAACTGAATCTTATCTGAAACATCGTAGCCCACTTGTGGTCTAATCGTGAAGCCACCCGTACTCTTAACACTTTCATCAAAGTTATAACTGATATAACCAAGCCCAAAACCAATGTTCAATTGATTAAGTTGGTAATTTACACCTGCCATTACCGGAATAAATGTAGTAGAACCTCCATCTTTTAGTTTAGAAGATAAAAAGCCATATCCTAATGAGCCAGTAAAGTTTATATTTTCAGCTACAGGATATTCTCCCTTTAATTCTACATTACCCCCCGCACTCAATACTTCGCTAAAGACCCCAGTTGGTAAAACAAGACTTGGGGTAACCGAAAATTTAATTTGCTTATCCTGAGCCATAAGCCCTGTGCAGGAAAGTAGCACAAATAAAAATGCAATACTTAGAAATTTTTTCATAGTTATTAGTTTTTGAAAAGTTTATGAACCAAAAGTTTAAAAATTAAAATAAATATCAAATAAAAATTTATTTAACGGTTTACTAATTAAAGACTTGGATGATTTTTTGATACGAACCTGTGAGTGGAATTGTCACGTTATCGCTGTTTTTAAAGGATCCACAAACCTATACCCTTTTCGTCGACTTAGTGGATGGGAAGCAAACACCTTCCGCACAGTTCACCAATATCACTGCTAGCAGCGTAGATGTGCCCGTTATGACTGGAAAAATTTACTATTTTAGAGTTAAATCTTCAGACGGAAAGAATTCAAGCTATTCTGTCATTTATCAATTTAGAACTTAAAGCCTGAAAAAGATATCCATAAACCAAATAGATTTAACTACAAATTAGATACGCTTCTTGTCCGTTTTAGCTTTTGATTGAACATGTCCGCTTGCAGAATACTGCTATTCAACCACATCCTTTGGCTGTTTTGAGACATGTGTGTATTCCCTAAAGGAAACTCCTCTCTTCTTTTCTTGCCATTCTTTAACGTTAAAATGGCCGAAAACTCCTCTTTATCTACTAAAAAATCTTTCGCTCGCTTATTCAAAGCGTAAGTTTTTAAAGGCCCGAGATTTTGCGAATTCATTAAAAGCAAATTCCCCTTACTCGACTTGATTTTGACCAATGCTTTACTATCACCGTCAAAATTCAAACCACTTTGCCCTAACTGAATCTCTCTAAATTTCCCTTGACCATTTCCCTTTAAAAACAAACCTTTAGATGCATCTAATCGACCTGTACTTATTTCATTGCCGTAATCATTTCCACTCAATACCATGTCCAAATTGCCATCTTCATCAAAATCTTGGACTTGGATCGCTAAAACAGGTGAAACTTGGGCTAATCGAGGTAAGGCAAAAATTCTAAATTTCCCTTTACCTAGATTCTCTATATAACTAGAGTTCATCCAATTAGCTTCTAAAACCAAGGCTTTACCCAATTCCTCCTTAGTTAAAACATCATTTATACCTGCCACTGAAAATTTGGCATAGTTGTCAAATCTTTTTCTAATCTGTATAAATTGCTTAGCCAAATCGTCTCTCGTATTGAACGGAAATTCTTTTCTCTTTCCTTTTTGGTCTTTAAAATACACCGTAGGAATGGCATCAAAAGTACCATCTCCATTGAAATCTGCGGCGTATATTTTGGAAGGTGTGTCATCACTTGCTCGGTGCAAGGTGTTTTGGCCTAAATTCCCTGCCACATAATCCATATCTCCGTCATTATCAAAATCGCCCGCAGCTAAACTATTCCACCAACCCGACTTATGTTCAATTCCAGTCGATTGAATCGATTTGAATTTGCCTTTCTCATTTTTAAAGATTTTAATAGGCATCCATTCCCCAGCCAAAATCAAATCTTGCCATCCATCATTATCCGTATCTGACCATAAAGCATCAGAGATCAAACCGATTTTATTTAATTCTGGCGCGACCTGATTCGTCACATCCGTAAATTTTAATTTTGGAAATTCGTTTCTCAATAGATAGCTACTCACAGGTCTAGGGTAAAAACCAGGCTCGACTCTATTTCCCACAAACAAATCTAGGTCACCATCGTGGTCGAAATCAACTGCTTTCACACAGGACCCACTTTTAGCAAATGCGGGCAATATGGAATTATTTTCTGTAAAATGCCCTTTGCCATCATTGATGAATATTCGGTCTTGATACCCTGGATCCAGTAAGGGTAATTCATTACTGCCACTTACCAAGTATAAATCTAAATCGCGATCATTATCCAAATCAAAAAGCAATGCACCCATATCTTCTTGACTTTTAGCAAAACCATCCTTGCCAGAAAGCAAATCCATAGACTTGAAATTTCCATTCATATCTTGAATCAAAAAATTGCCTTTGTGCTTACTAGAACCGCCAATAAACACATCTTCAATTAAATCTCCATTAACATCTCCTACGGCAAGACAAGGGCCTTGTTGTGAGAATTTATGGGGTAATAATTTTTGATTATTGTAATCAATGGCATCGTCTTCAATGTGCTGATAAAGTAAATTCAGTTGATCACTAACTTCTGTGAATAAAGTAGCTGATTTCACCGAATTAGGTAAATAGGGTTGTGCATTTCTTTCTTCCAAGGTAATTACCTGATTAGCTTTCAGATGTCTCAAAATTTGTTGCTTCCCGCTTGGCCAAATAATTTTTAATTCATCTATCTCTTTAGTTTCACCTAAACCAAAATGCGCAATAGATTCAATCGTAGACAAATAACCCCTGTAAGGTGTACATTCATAAAATTGAAGTTGATTTTTATTGTATTTAATTTGTATGCTTGCGCCAATTCCCTGAATATTTTGATCCGAACCCTTCAGTTGAACACGCAGAAAATGGCTCTTATCCGGTGCAATTTGCATGGCATTATTGCGGTAAACAGAGGCCGAATCGTTGATATTATTAACCACATAATCTAAATCTCCGTCATTATCTAAATCAGCATAAGCTGCTCCATTAGAAAAACTAGGATTTTTGATTCCCCATTTTTGAGAAACATCCTCAAAACCTACGTTACCCGTATTTCTAAAGGCATAATTCGGAATTTTGACAGAAGAAATCATCTCTAAAAGGTATTTGGGCTCGGCGAAATTGCCCCTTTCAGCACGATAAACCATGAAATCTTGTTCTGTAATATCTTTTGGAAAACCATTCGTGATAATCATATCCCGAAGTCCATCATTATCGAAATCAGTTACCATGGGTGTCCAACTCCAATCTGTTTCAGCAACACCCGCAAACAGACCGATCTCACTAAACGCTGGAATACCTGTTTTAGGGTCTTTTCCACGATTTAACTGTAGCGTATTTCTGGGAAACTGAAAAACATAACCAAACTTATCGTTATTTTGATACGTTTGATAATTATTAGCCATGGTGAGCATTTTTTTACGGTAGTTATCCGCAGCCATCATATCAACAGCCATAATATCCACTAAACCATCATTATTGATGTCATTGACATCATTCCCCATCGCAGAATGAGAAGTATGCTTAAAATAGAGATCTGCTTGGTCAATAAAACCCGTATGCTTACCATTTTTGTGCTGATTAATGTACATTAAATCATTACTGAGGTAATCATTCGTCACATAGATATCTTTCCAACCATCTTGATTAATATCTGTAATATTGATTCCTAGGCCAAAACCCTCAATCAATATACCTTCTTCTTTAGAGACATCTGTAAAATGGGCATGACCCGTTTTAGGGTCATAATCATTTCGATACAATCTATCCGTTAATCTAGATGAGCCATCTTTTACTTTAGGATGATACATATTAGGATAATGAATGTCGGCCATTTCATCGACTACTACGTAAAGATCTAAATCCCCATCATTATCGTAATCAAAGAAATTCGCATTGGTGGTATGGGTCGTATCGGCTATACCATATTCCTCCGCCATATTTTTAAAGCTAGGAACACCCTCTTTATCCAATCCTTGGTTAACATACAAGATATTGGCCCTTTGTTGCCCTACCTTTTTAACCGTAGCACAAACGTAAATATCAAGCAATTGATCATTATTAATGTCTACTAAAGCAACACCCGAATTCCATTTACCTTCACCAGCTACGTTTGCCTGTTTAGTAACATCCTTAAACTTCAGCTGATTATTTTTATCAACACCTTCATTCAGGTACAAGCGATTAGCGACCTGATTCCCAGTAAAATATATATCTACTTTTTGATCATTATTAAAGTCTCCTAATGCCACACCACCACCATTGTACACATATTCAAATGTGAGAATATTCATCGTGTCATTTTCAGTAATTCTATTCGAAAACTGAATACCTGTTTCATCAGCTGAGAGCTCAGTAAATAAAGTATCTTCTTGACTTTGACAGCTTAGTAAAAAACCGCAAAACAAAATAAAATAAAGACTGATATAGGAGGAATTGAATTTCATAAATGGACTGAATTATTTATAAAAATAGCAAAAAAAAAGAACAGAGACAGCAAACGCCATCTCTGTTCTTTAAAATTTAGCAAATTTCCTTAAATACTATTTGTAAGAAGGATCTTGTACTAAAGTTGGTTTTCCATCTTTCTCAGATTGGTCAATTGCCTCTTGAGGAAGAGGGAAGAACTCGTGCTTACCTTTTACGAAAGTAGCACCTTTCTTGTATACACGCTTAGTTGCCTCAACAGCATTGTAAGCATTCAACACCTCTGCTGCAACTCCCCATCTTTGTAAGTCAAAGAAACGGTGGCCTTCCATAGCGAATTCAAGACGTGTCTCATGACGAACTGCTTTACGTGCAACTGCTTGATCACTCCATGGAGCTGTGTAATTTTTGATGACATAATTTGCAGCTGGAACTGGAGCACCACTTGCAGTAAATTCTAACTTGTATGCATCACGAGTAGCACCTTGAGTAGCTTTTTGAACGAAACCAGCTGGATTAGCTGCACGAGTTCTGATTTGATTAACCAATGCACGTGCTTTCTCTAAACTACCGATTTCAACCTCAACCTCAGCTAACCATAATAAGATCATGCTATAACGCAACATTCTATAGTTATTAGATGTTAAGTTACCCCAACCATTGATTCCAGTAAATGCTTTAGATGGAATGTGTTTTTTAGGTGAGTATGGTCCCGCATAAGTTTGATCACGGATGAAATCCAAGTTGTGGATTTTGTAATCAATAAATAGGATACCTCTACGACCAACATTATGATCTAAACGTGGATCTAATTCACCTTCGTAAGGAGTGTAATCAGCATCAATTTTTACACCTTGATCATTCTTAACATCGCTGTTATTGAATGTATCTAACATTGGTAAACCATTCTCAGTTTTGTGTGCGTTAACCAAGTTCTGTGACGGTTGGTAAAAACCACAACATCCCCAAGGTGAAGCATAAGGGTGAGCAAGACCCACACCTGCATTAGCAGCATCAGCATTAGCTGAAGAAGAAGCATACTGAATTTCAAAAATTGATTCAGCATTGTTACGAGTGCTAGCATCGTGGTTATCTCTGTAAAGATCTACCAATTTGAATCTACCACTGTTCACGATTTCTTCTAAGACCGTTTTTGCTTCTCCTAACTTAGCAGCATTAGCAGCACCAGTAGCAATATTCCAACCTTGGAACATGTATGCTTTAGCTAATAAAGCTTTAGCAGCCCACTTAGTAGGACGACCTACTTGTGCTTGCTTGTCAGGTAATACAGCAGCAGCAGCCTTTAAATCGTTCTCAATTTTTTCCCAAGCTTTAGGATCAACTGGAACTTTAGTAGACTGAAGATCATTCAAATTGAAGATTGCATCATCAATGTAAGGAATGTTTTTAAACAATTTCTTAGCTTCGAAATGAAATAATGCTCTTAAAAATTGAGCTTCCGCCTTGATTTGAGCAGCACGATCAGGAGAGATATCCTTTACATTTTTCAATGTATTGATCGCATCGTTTGCACGAGCAGCACCTTTAAACAATCCTCTGTATTTGTTTTTAATGTGTCCGTTCGTAGGTTGAAAATCCCACGTCTCAAGGAAAGATTGCTCTGGTTGATCACCCGCATCGGTTCCTTTGTAAGCATCATCCGAAGTTAAACCACCAAATACCCAGTTTTGGATATCATTCTCCCAAGGAGCTTGGCCATCTAAACCTTGACCATCAAGCATAGAATAAGCACCTATAAGTACTCCTTCAACACCCTTAGCCGTCTGCAAGGCTGCTGGGCTATACTGAGCTTGCGGCTGAAGAGTTAAGAATTCATCACTACATGCAGTAGCAATTCCTAAAACGATACCAGCTGACAAGAACATTTTTAAAATATTATTGCGTTTCATATTTTTGTTTTTATTAAAAATTTAACAATGTTCAAACTTTATAATAAACTGTATTACAGTGAATTATTAATTAAAATCCAAGGTTAAGACCTAAAATAAAAGTTCTTGATACAGGCATATAACCACCATCAAAACCAATTGTATTATCAGCTCCAGTTTGGATTTCAGGGTTAAGTCCTGAATAATTCGTAAACGTTGCTAAATTTTGTGCTTGTACATAAATTTGTGCATTGTCTAAACCAAATTTCTTACCTAAAGAACGAGGTAAATTATACGTTAATTGAACATTCTTGATACGTAAGTATGAACCATCTTCTAAGAAATAGCTTGAAGGACGGCTAGATACTTGGTCGTTAGCATCCATGATAGGCACAGTACCACCTTTATTAGTTGGTTGCCAAGCATCATATAATGCACGCTTAGAACGGTTTCCTTGGAATGAGTTAAAATCAGAGAAGAAACGAGTATAGTTAAAGATATCATTACCTTGAGATCCATTAGCAAATACTGTTAATTCAAATGCTTTATAGCCTAAGTTCAAATTTAAACCATATGTGAATTCAGGGTGAGGTGAACCGATGATCGTACGGTCAGCATCAGTGATTTTATTATCACCGTTGATATCAGCATATTTGAATTTACCTGCTTTATTGTAATTTTCATATGGAGCCCAAGCTTTAGCTTCCTCGTCAGATTGGAAGATACCTAACACTTTGTATCCGTAGAAAGAGGAAAGTGGTAATCCAGCTTGAGTTAATGTAACAGCTGGAACACGAGAACCATATCCGAAGAAACGTGTATTAGGAGATGCATCTAATTTGTCTACATTATTTGTGTAAGTAGATAAGTTACCTGAAATAGCGTAACGTAAATCACCTATTGAATTTTTGTAGCTAATTCCTAAGTCAATACCTTTGTTAGTCATTTGACCTACGTTGAAAGCCGGAGCTCTTGCATCACCTGCAGTGAAAGTAATAGGTGTTGTGAATAACATATCAGATGTTACACGGTTCCAAACATCCAATTCAACTGTTAAATGGTTGTCTAACAACGCTGCATCTAAACCGAAGTTAGTTGAAGTTGTAGTTTCCCACTTAGCATTAGGGTTACCAAATGCGTTAGCATCATAACCAATGGCTGGAGTAGTTTGAGAACCATCGATTGGATAACCTGCATTGAAAATGTTTGAACGGTAAGTAGTGTAAGCATTGTAATTACCAATTTTTTGGTTACCTGTCTTACCCCAACCGAAACGTAATTTCAAGTCATTAACAAAAGTAAGTTGATCTTTCATGAAACTTTCTTCTGATAAACGCCATCCTAAAGAGAATGCAGGGAAAAGTGCGTTACGAGAAGCTGACAAGAATCTAGATGAAGCATCATTTCTAACGATTGCTTGGAATAAATATTTGTCTCCGTAAGCATAGTTAAATTTACCGAATTGAGAAGATAATGTATAATCATTACCTACGCTACCGTAGTTAGAAACTCTTGTAGGATCTCCTAGATCTAAATAACCCATAATCGAAGGGATTTCGAAAGCATACCCATTACGACCTGCTCCGAAATATTCTCCGAAAGCTTTGATTGACTCTAAACCAACATAAGCATCAATTTTGTGAACATCATTGAATGTCTTAGTGTAAGAAAGAGTATTTTGCCATACCCATTGGTAATCATAGCTTGTATTAGAAGTAGAACCGTTATTGAAACTTCCTTCTACGTATTCTGGATTAGCACGTCCTAAGTACTTACCATTGCTAGTTGTAGCATCAATACCAAAACTTGTTTTAGCAGTAATTCCTGCAACGATATCGAATTCAGCATAAACGTTACCGAATGCTCTCATTCCATAACGTCTGTTATCAGCCTCACGCGCAAGAGTTGCGTATGGGTTAGAGTTGTTACCTAAGTTAGCACCACGGCTACCAGCAAAGTTGCCAGCAATGTCAAAAATTGGCAATAAAGGATGGTGCTTATAAGAACCAGAAACAGCATTTTGCTCTTCGTTGTTACCAAAACCACCTTTACGGTTATCAATTGCTACTGTAAAGTTTTCACCAACACGCAATCTTTTGTTAATCGCAGAAAATTCTGTGTTAGAACGTAAAGTATAACGATCATAACCAATAAACTTCACAACACCATCTTGACTAAACATACCCAATGATAAAGCATACTTGCTATTTTCTGTAGCACCGCTTGCGCTCAATTGGTAGTTCATGATTGGAGCTGACTGAGTCATAGCACCCCACCAATATGTATCTGCAGATTTAGTAATTGCATAAATATTGTCAGGAGTCAATGAATATAACTTAGGATCTACACCAGCAGAACCTGCTTTTCCAGCACTTGGGAATACGTAATCAGGGATAGTAACCTCACCATTTGACCCAAAAGTATATTGACCGTGAGATGGTGTCTTTCCTGCATATTTATCAGCTAAGTATAAATATTGACCTAATTCTTTAGCGTTTAATGATTGAACATCATTCGCAACATTTTGAGTTCCATAGTATGAACTGAAAGTAATTTTCGGTGCACCTGTTTTTCCTTTTTTAGTTGTGATGATAACAACACCATTCGCTGCACGAGAACCATAAATAGAAGAAGCAGAAGCATCTTTCAAGATTTGGATAGTCTCGATGTCATTAGGGTTCAAGTTACCTTGGTTTTCAGTAGGAGTACCATCAATAACATATAGAGGATCATTGTTACCAATTGTACCAAAACCACGAATACGAACTGTTGCATTACCACCTGGAGTTGCATCATTTACGATAGTCACACCAGAAGCACGACCTTGTAATTGTTGAGCGAAAGTAGTTGCCGGAACAGCTTGTAAATCTTTAGCGTCTACTGTTGTTACTGCACCAGTAATAGCTCTTTTAGACTGAGAACCGTAACCTGTTACAACAACTTCATTTAAAGTAGAACTTTCTTCAGCTAAACGAACGGTAATTGAGGTTTGAGAACCTAATTTAACGTCTTGTGAAGCGAAACCTACTGAAGAAACAGTTAAAACACTGTTGCTCTCAGCAGAAATAGTAAAGTTACCATTGGCATCTGATGCAACACCAGATTTAGAACCTTTAACGATAACCGAAGCACCTGGAATGCCATCGCCATCTTTTGCAGCAACGACTTTACCCGTGATCTTGTTTCCTTGAGCGGATGCAGCATGACTCCCAAGAAACAGAACCAATACAGCAAATACACCCAGTAGTTGAGTTAGTAATTTGTTTTTCATAAAATTGTTTTTTGTTAGAAAATGTGAAAAATGGTTAATCTTTTAATTAAATAATTCTAAGTGCCCTCCTTTCTTAGTTTTTAAAATGAAACATATATTTAATTACTGGCACCATAAATGTTACCAAATTGTGATCAAATATATAACAAAATTGTTATTTTCTAAAATTATATACATTTTTTTGGCCTTTTTTCAAGTAATAAGTGTGCTATACTGTCTTTTAAGAATTTCATCAAAAACATTCATTAGCTAACAATAAACAGCTCTTTTTAACAAAATCGTTAGGTACTTTATTAGGGAACAACAAGAACATCCTCAAAAACCCGCAGTTGAGCTGCAGGAATATTGACTAAGATCACTTTTCGATTTTTGCGTAACCCATTGAGCCAGCGGTAGTCTTGCATCGCCTTTTTAAGAAGGGCTTGTTTCACTGGATCTTTTTCTGACCTATAAGTAGCTTGAATTTTCTGCTCCTCCACACCTGAGGTGACAGAGTCCACTTTGATTGAAAAGGCTTTATAGTGAAAATCAGGTTCCTGAGCGAAAACTGAAAAAGACAGAAAAAATAAAATGCCGCATGTACGCATGCGGCAATTTACTCATTTAAACTTAGTTATTGGGATCTCTTTTAGACGCCTAAACTCCAGCCCTCACGATACGTGCGTTTAACAAATTGATTGGCCGCATCGAAATTCGTCACGCGCATGTTCTCATTGTCCCACAGCAATTTCGTATTCGACCCAGGATAATGATTTCCCCTTCCAGTAGTACGAGGGAAAGGCATATCTGCTACACGAATCGCTAGATTCGCCATCAAGATCGCTTCCGTTAATGGTCCAGCCATTTCAAATGAAGAACTCATTTGCTTATTTCCGTAACCTGCAATCGCACCCTCTACCCACTGGGCATAGTGACCTTCTGCACTACCAGGTACGCGTTCTAATTTTTGCTTCACCTTCACTTCTTGATTTCTAGAAAGAGGTAACAAACGTGGATTAGCAGCATATTCGCTGGCCATCATTTTTCCTTTCGTACCAATAAATAGAATACCAGAGTTTCCATCACCAAACATTTCGTCCGGACCTAATTCTTCTGGGCGTTCTGGTTTGATACCACCATCCATCCAATGCATGGTTACCGGCCCTTTCGTTTTAGATGTCTTAGGGAACGTTAACGTGGCGTGACTCGATGGAGGGCAGCTGTCAGGGAATACACCTCTTTGGCCAAAAGCCGTAAAGACACTACCCACACTTGCCTGCACATCAGACGCATATTTAAGTCCTAAAACGCGGAAAGGGGCTTCCATTAAATGGCAACCTAAATCCCCTAGAGCACCTGTTCCATAATCCCACCAACCTCTCCAAGAGCCTGGAATTAAATTATCCACATAATCTTTATAAGGAGCCGTTCCTAACCATAAATCCCAGTCTAACCCCGCAGGAACCGGTGGCTTCGCGGTAGACCAAGGAATCCCTTGTGGCCAGATAGGACGATTTGTCCAAATTTGGACCGTATGCACATCCCCGATAATTCCCGCATCAAACCATTCCACTAATTGACGAACACCATCCCCAGAGGAACCCTGGTTACCCATTTGCGTTACGACTTTATATTTATCAGCGGCTGCTGTTAACATACGTGCCTCATAAATATCGTGTGTCATCGGTTTTTGAACGTACACGTGTTTGCCCAGTTGCATGGCTGCCATCGCTTGAACCGCGTGGTTATGATCAGGCGTTGAAACAGAAACCGCATCGAAATTTTTCGATTCCACCTCCATTAGTTTACGCCAATCTTTGTAATATTTCGCTTTTGGATAGGCTGCAACGGAATCCTTTGCTTGACGATCATCTACGTCGCATAAAAAAGCAATTTCTGCTTTCCCACTTTCATAGAATTTTTTCAAATCCGATTTTCCTTTACCTCCTACTCCAATACCAGCTACGATCAATTTATCGCTGGGTGCTAAAAATCCTTTTCCTCCCAAGACATGGCGAGGAACTATATAAAAACTAGATGCTAAGGCGCTTTTTTCTAAAAAGCTACGTCGGGAGATGCTCATGATTCAATAGTTTTATAGGTTTATTTGTCCCAATATTAGAAATAAAAAATGTATAAACTACTATACATCAATCAATTCAAGAATTTTTCTGGATGCGCCTCCTCGTAACGAGTATGATCTTGATAAAATTGAGCAATACGCAATAAAGTGCCCTCATCATATAATTTACCTACGAAGGAAATACCCGTAGGCAAACTGTTTTTTGCATCAAAACCGGTAGGAACACAGACCACCGGATGACCCGTTAAATTCGTGATGGCGGATTGGTTACCACCTCCTCTTGATGGACAAATAATTGCGTCGTATTGAGAAACGACTTTATTCACTTCTTGCATTAACAAATACCGGTGACGTTGGGCGTTGATGTATTCGACTGCAGGAACAAAGCGTGCGGTTCTGAATTGATTGGGCCAGTCGTTTTTAGTTTGGCGCGTGAGCTGATCATCGATATTTTTACGCGTCATCTCATCGAATTGTGCCGCACACTCTGCCCCTATTACCACATCCATGATGTTTACTTTGTAGACATTTTCATCTGGGAAATCGACAGGAATCAATTGAACACCTTGTTTTCGAAGATCAGCCAATACTTTCCATTCACTACGGGTAGTGTCTTTGATTTTGTCAAAATAATTTTTCGCATAGGCAATCTTCATTCCTTTCACTGGGCGATTTGCCTGGTAATTAAAAGGCATGTTCACAGCTGCCAAATCCTTTCCATCCGTCCCGTGCAAATAATGAAAAACAATCGCAGCATCATTTGCCGAACGACAAATAGGTCCCACCTTATCTAGGCTGTAACTTAAAGCCATCGCACCTGAGCGAGAAATACTCCCAAAAGTAGGCCGTAATCCCGTAGCTCCACAAGTGGTCGCCGGAGAAACAATACTACCCCAGGTTTCAGTTCCGATGGCGAAAGGGACTAATCCAGCTACGGTAGCCGAGGCGGAGCCCGCGGAAGAACCGGATGATCCAAAGTTTAGATTCCAGGGATTTTTTGTTCTACCACCGTACCAATAATCCCCCATGGCTAGGGCACCTAAGGTGAATTTGGCGACTAAAACAGCCCCTGATTCTTTCAATTTTGAATAAACGTAGGCATCTTCGTCGATTACCTGATCTTTGTATGGGGCGGCGCCCCAAGTCGTTTTTGTGCCTTTCACTGCAAATAAATCCTTCAAACCGTAGGGAATCCCATGTAATAGGCCCCGGTATTTACCACTCGCTATTTCCTGATCTGCCTGACGTGCCTGAGCTAGTGCTAAATCCTCCTGGACGCTAATTACGCATTGCAAGGTCGCCCCATATTTCTTGATTCGCTCTATAAAAAAAGAGGTTAATTCGACCGAAGTGATTTGTTTCGACTTAATCAAATGAGCAAGCTGATCGATGGAATAAAAAGCTAAATCTGATTTTTTCGCTGGCAATGTTGCTTTCACTGCTGGCCACACTACCGGCCGCTGGGTATGATCAAATTTCATTCCCGGAAGTTTCGGATTTTGCCAAAGACTCAAAGGCACACTATTATTCAATGAAATCGCATGCATTGCCTTGTAATTTGCCAGATTATCTACCACATCTGAATACAGTGTATCTAATTCTTGCGTCGTAAAAGTTAAATCAAACAGGTTAGCAGCTCCAGACAAATCTGCTTTTGTTTGAGCCAATACTGGGCTGGCGAAAAGTAGAAAAAAGGCAAGTTTTTTCATTATTCCTTTATTTCAAAAATCTGAGCGGTTTTACCAGGAACGCTCAGTGATTTCCCGAAAACGACATCCGTTGATTCCATCACATTATGCGCCTTTGCCCCCGCTGGCAAAATTTCTTCGTAATGACTTAAGTCGATGGCACGTGCATCTGCGTTCTTATTTAGAACCACCATAACTTTGGCCTTATCTGTATATCGGAAATACACATAAACGCCATTTCCTTCACCCGAATTCTCCGGTCCAAAATGCATCAATTTGCCCTTGTGGATTGCCTCCGAACCTTTTCTCCAGTTCAACATCTTCTTGAAGAAATCCTGCGTCGCCTTCTCGTCCGCCGTTAAGTTTGCGCCTGTAAATGCGTTCTTTGTATCTCCAGCCCACCCACCTGGGAAGTCCCCGCGAATCTCACCATGTTCGTTTGATTTCGGATTAGACATCAAAATTTCCGTGCCATAAAATACTTGCGGAATCCCGCGAGTGGTGAAAATATACGTCATAGCCATCTTTAATAAAGCCTGATCATGTTTCACCTGCGTGTAAACACGTGACATATCATGGTTATCCATGAAAACAACTAGATTATCTGGATCCGCGTAGACTAAATCATTCGATATAGCACTGTAGATTTTGTTCAATCCCTTACCCCATTCTTTATCATTTTCGTTCATCGCCTCTGAGATAGCGTTTTGCAAAGGAAAATCCATCAAAGCGGGCAAGGATGATTTGTAACCATCACGATTCACTTTTCCGCGCTGCCAGTAAGAGGTGATAATCGGATTCGATGACCACTCCTCTCCTACCATATTTAAATTCGGATATTCTGCTAAAACAGCATCTGACCACATCGTCGCAAATTCCTTCGTCGAATACGGATATGTATCAATGCGCAGACCTCCTAAATGCGCATATTCGATCCACCAAATGGTGTTTTGGATAATATATTGCTGCATAAACGGGTTCTTCTGATTTAAATCAGGCATGGCCGGAACGAACCAACCTTCTGTCTGCAATTTCGCATCGTATTTCGACACATGCGGGTCTTGAACGGTCTCGCGGCGGTGTGTCGTTGAGGTGAATTTTCCGCCAAAATTAATCCAATCCTTGAACGGCTTATCTTCCATCCACCAGTGGCCATTTCCACAGTGATTCAATATAATATCTTTGATCAAATACATGCCATTCGCCTGGGTCTTCATCCCCAATTCGCGGTAATCTTCATTCGTCCCAAAACGGCGATCAATCTTGTAGTGATCTGTAATCCCATATCCATGATAGCTTTCCATGGTTTGGTCGTTCTCCACTTCAGGCATATTCCAAATAGCGGTAAAACCCATATTTTTTATGTAGTCCAAATGGTCCAAAATGCCACGTAAATCTCCTCCATGGCGATCATATAAAGCAGCTCTATTCAAAGACATCTCCCGCATTCCAGCCACTTTATCATTTGCAGGATTGCCATTAGCAAAGCGATCAGGAGTAATTAAATAGATCACATCTTTCGTGGAATAGGAAGGACGATTCGCTGAACCCTTCGCACGAGCTTCTAAGTTATAGTTAATCGTGTGAATTACGTTTCCGTTCTTTTTAATAACCAAAGGGTAAGTTCCTGCCTGCGCTCCCGCCTCTACGATTAAATCCACAAACAAGTAATTAGGGCTATCGCCGTTAGTCACTTTTTTAACCGTTAGTCCCTTCATAGTGGACGTCACTACGCCCCCACTCAGCTCTTTACCTTTTATCAATAATTGTAAATTCGGATTCTTCATTCCAACCCACCAATTCAGTGGTTCAACACGTAAATCTTGAGATGTCAGAGAAAAAGAGGCACAAAAAAGGAAAACAAGAAAAAGGACTTTTTTCATAAATGTATAATTAGTGAATAATGGAATAGCATAGTTAGCTCTAGAACGAAAATAGGCAAAAAACGTGACACACTAGAACCATCCCGGAAGAATCCTATTAAGCTGAATAACCAATAAGTAAAATATGTCCGATAAATTTGTTATTATTCTTCAAATATGAGATATTTGCTGATAAAAATAGGATAAAATCCCCCTAAAACAGATTATTCAAATAATACAAAAATAAATTTTAACTTTTATGTGTGGAATCGTAGCTTACATCGGAAAACAGCCAGCATTTCCCGTTATTTTAAAGGGTCTAAAGCGCTTAGAATACCGTGGATATGATAGTTCAGGTATTGCATTATTCGGTGATATGGTAAACACATTCAAGAAAAAAGGCCGCGTAGCAGAACTAGAAGCTTGGGATGAGGAAATCATTTCAGAAGCTACCGTGGGTATCGGTCACACACGTTGGGCAACCCACGGAGAGCCATCTGATGCAAATGCACATCCACACACTTCAAATAGTGGACGCTTAACCTTAGTACACAATGGGATTATCGAGAACTATGGTTCTTTAAAGCAGGAATTAGTTCAAAAAGGCTACACTTTTAAAAGTGAGACCGATACGGAGGTTTTGGTAAACTTCATTGAAGACATCCAAATCAACAACAAGTCATCCCTAGAAGAGGCGATGCGCATCGCTTTAAAACGCGTCGTAGGTGCCTATGTGATCATCGTCATGGAAGAAGGCTTCCCTAATCGCTTAATCGCAGCCCGTAAAGGTTCTCCTTTAGTAATCGGTGTAGGCGATGGCGAACATTTCTTAGCCTCTGACGCTTCTCCTATTATCGAATACACAAAGAAGGTAATCTACGTTAATGACTACGAATTAGCCATTATTTCTCCAGATGAAATCATCTTGAAGAACTTAGGTAATGAAAACATTACACCCTATATACAACAATTAGACATGGAATTAGCCCAAATCGAAAAGGGCGGTTTCGACCATTTCATGTTGAAAGAAATTTTTGACCAACCCGGCAGCTTAACGGATTGTTTACGTGGCCGTTTGGACATGGAAAACTTAACTTTGACGCTTGCAGGCGTAGAAGAACACATGTCCGTATTCTCTCAAGCAAAACGCATCATTATTGTCGCATGCGGAACGAGCTGGCACGCCGGTTTAGTCGCAGAATACATGATTGAAACCCTTTGCCGTATTCCTGTAGAGGTAGAATACGCCTCAGAATTCCGTTACAGAAATCCAGTCGTAGGAGCAGGCGATGTATTAATTGCCATTTCACAAAGTGGTGAAACAGCCGACACGCTAGTAGCCATCGAAAAAGCAAAAGAAGCGGGAGCCTTTATTTTTGGGGTTGTAAACGCGGTAGGATCATCGATTGCTCGTTTTTCTCACTCTGGCGCTTACACTCATGCTGGACCAGAAATTGGCGTCGCAAGCACGAAAGCGTTTACGGCACAACTAACGGTCTTAGCTATGATGGCCATCAAAATAGGACGCGAGAAAAAGACGGTGACGGAAACGGAATACAACCGCTATTTAGCCGAACTAGCTTTAATCCCGGAAAAGGTAAAAGCCGTTTTAGAAACACATGAATCTATCAAAGAAGTAGCGAAGCATTACGCAGACGCACGTGACTTCTTGTTCTTAGGCCGCGGATACAATTTCCCAGTAGCTCTAGAAGGCGCTTTGAAACTAAAAGAGATTTCCTACATCCATGCGGAAGGTTACCCAGCAGCAGAAATGAAGCACGGGCCTATCGCTTTAGTAGACGAAAACCTACCGGTTTTATTCATCGCAACAAAAGACGCTTATTACGAGAAAATCGTCTCTAACATCCAAGAGATAAAAGCACGCAAAGGAATGGTGATCGCAGTCATTTCAGAAGGCGATACCCAAATTCGCGACATGGCTGATCACGTAATGGTGGTTCCTGAAGTAGATGAATTATTAGCTCCACTTATCTCTGTCATTCCTACTCAAATCCTTTCTTATTACATTGGAGTATTGAGAGGATTAGATGTGGATAAGCCGAGAAATTTAGCTAAAAGTGTTACCGTGGAATAATCAAGTCCGGATTGTGGATTGAACTCCTTCTTTTCTTTAGCACATAAAAAAAGCGTCCCGGTGATCACCGGGACGCTTTTTTATTGACTAGCTTATAAGCTTAGTTAAAGATATATCTCAAACCAAACTGCATTCTCCATACGTCAGAAACGCCTGCAGTTGCTCTGTATGTTTCAGTAACTAGGTTAGCACCAAGGTTTCTCATTCTATACTGAGGTCTGCCATCTGCACTAGCAGCAGGTGATCCTACTACAAGAGGTTGTGTTGAATTGAAAGTCTTACCTACACCGTAGTCAGCATCAATTAAATTTCCTACGTTTAGAATATCTACACGGAATTCCAAGGTATTTCTTTTGCCACCGATGTTAGTAAACAATTGCTGAGCAAATGAAAGGTCAGCACGGAATACCATTGGCATAATCACTGCACCTCTTTGAGCATATTTACCTCTATTAGCGCTCAAGTACTCATCTTGTAGGATGTAAGCTTCCCATGCATCCGCTTGTTGTGCAGGAGTGAACGTCTTACCACTAGCTGTGAATGATTGGAAGTTCATTTCCGCTTTAGTAGCAGGGATGTAGATCAAATCGTTAGAGGTACCACCGTCGCCATTTAAATCTCCTCCCACTACGTAACTTGCATTACCAAGTGTTCTACCTTCCCAGAAAAGAGATACAGACGTATTTCCAATTTTAAAGAGGTCTTTAGAGTAAGAAGCAATAGCAAAAACTCTGTGTCCCATGAAGTTCGCTGAATTAGCAAGACCTGGGTTGTTTGCATCTCTAGTAACAGGGTTTCCAAACCAAGTACCTGAAGCAATTGATCCTGGATCCACTGTATTTTTTGATTCACCATAGCTGTAGGCTGTCTTCAAGAATAATCCATTCGTAAATGGTCTCTCTAATGAGAATGAAGCTACCCATGAGTTACCAACTGCCTGATTAGACAAAGTAACTGCATTCGGAATTTTTGAATTAATTCTGTTAGAAGTCCATCTATAACGATTATCATTTCCTACAAATTGAGATGAAGCAACTGGCAAGTTAGCATTGTAATAAGCTACCCCGTTCACATCTTGGTTGTAGA
This sequence comes from Aquirufa sp., assembly GCA_044353355.1. Classification (GTDB taxonomy): domain Bacteria; phylum Bacteroidota; class Bacteroidia; order Cytophagales; family Spirosomataceae; genus Aquirufa. Next base: position 25,548 of record JBILCC010000001.1, on the reverse strand, counting down.
TAAATTCACCTGTAGCGATAATACCACCTGGTAATTGTTGATCTACAGCGATGTTAGTTCTCCAAACTTGAGGGAACTTGAAGTTCGTCTCAGTCAAAGCAAGCTCGTAAGAAGAGGCAGGCGCACCTGAAACCTCAGTAGGCTTGTACTTGTTAGGATCTGGATTAAATGGTCGCGTCGTAGTGTTATCGAATTGCGCAAATCCAGTCAAGATACCATTATTACCCACTTGATTAGAAATCCAAACATAAGCAGGACGACCGGTAAATATACCTGATCCTCCTCTAACCTGAGTCTTTTGATCATTAAACACATCCCAGTTAAATCCTACACGAGGAGACCATAATAAGTTTGCCTCAGGAAGTGCATCAGTTCTGAAGTTTACATAAGCTGAAGCAGGAGTCCTAAAATAGAAACTTTCCATTTCTTTGTTTCTAAGTGCAGTCTGCTCGAAGATAGGAACATCTACTCTTAAACCTGCCGTAAGCTTCAAATTAGGTCTTGCCTGCCATTCATCCTGAACGAATACACCACCATAGTTTACTTCCAAAGGCTGTACTGGCTTATCAGATCCTGGAATATTGTTCCAACGAACCTGGAATCTTCTCAAGTTTACGCCAGAAGCAACACTGTTTCCATTAGCAAGGAAATTATCCGCATCCTTGTAGAAATCAGCCAAAGAGTTGTACACATATACAGACTGTGAACCAGGGAAGAAAATATTTTCAGACTGGTAGTTTTCGTAACTAAATCCTGTCGTGAATGTATGGTTTCCTTTAAAGATCTGTAAGTTATCTTGAACTTGGAATGTCTTGTATCTCAACTCGTTATTCGGAGTGAATGGCTCAAATCCAAAAGAAGTGTAAGTTGAACCAGCGTTCAAGATATCCACCATTGGGAAGAATGATCCTTTCTCACCGCGGCTTTCATCTTGGTAAGTATAACCAACAATTAAATTGTTAGATACGTTCGAACCGATACGTGAATTCAATTCTGCTACTAGAGAACGAATGTTCTCCATGATGCTGTAGTTAGAGTTTTGGAAGTTCAATGCTTCTGATCTAAAGTTACGGTTACCGAAACCTAAAGAAGAAGAACCAGACATTAACACATCAGTAGAAGAATTTAAGTGGTTATATCTCAAACTTAACTTGTTCTTATCATTGATATTATAGTCTAACTTAACCAAAAACTTAGTACCTACTGTTAGGTTGTCATATCCTTGGTAAGGACCTGTTTCGTAATTAAACTTGCTTTTTAGATAAGAGCTTAATCCATCAAGGTCAGATGCTAAAACACGTGTTACGTTACCAGTGATTGGATCAGTTCCTGAATTAGCTTTCCAAGTTGTACCTGGTCTTGATTCTTTCTCATCTTCAAATGAAGCAAAGAAGAATAACTTATTTTTAATGATAGGACCTCCTACACGGAATCCTACTTGATTGTAGTTAAAAGTACCTGGATCGAAACGGTTTTCACCAGCAATTTTACCTACGTTATCGTTATTTCGTGTGAAATAATAAGCTGAACCAGAAAATTCATTTGTACCAGAACGAGTTACGGTATTGACACCTGCTCCTGTAAAGTTACCTTGTCTCACGTCATACGGAGCCACGTTTACCGAAATTTGCTCGATCGCGTCTAAAGAGATAGGAGACACACCTGTTCTACCACCTGGGTTAGAGCCTGAACCTAATCCAAATGAGTTGTTGAAGTAAGAACCATCGACAGTGATGTTATTTAATCTAGAATCTTGACCTGCGAAAGACTGGCCATTGGATTGTGGAGACAATCTAGTGAAGTCGTTAATACTTCTTGAGATAGTCGGAAGCTTATTCAACGTTCTGTTGTCAATCGCCGTGCTTGCACCCGTACGCTCACTAGAGAATAGGCTGTTTTGATTCGCACTAACTACCACCTCAGAAAGCACTTTTCCGTCTTCTTTAAGAGTGATGTTCAGGTTAGAGAACGTTCCAAGAGAAAGATTCAACCCGTCTACTTCTTTCGTAGAAAATCCAATGAAGGATGCCGAAACCTTGTAAGGCCCTCCCACACGCATGCCTGGAATTGAATACTTACCTTCTGTGTTAGATACAGCACCATAGCGCGTACCTGAAGGAAGGTGAGTAACTACCACGCTTGCACCTAAAAGTGGTTGTCCATTAGGTTCAGTTATAGTTCCGGTAATTCCGGAAGTAGTAACTCCCTGAGACATCGCTGTACTTACACTCAGTAAGAGTACAAACAGGGCAAGCAAATTCTTAAGTAAATTTAGCTTCATAATTTTTGATTTGATAAAGTTTGATTTATGGTTGAAAAATAATTTCAAAGGTATACTTGATTTAATCCGGGAACTAAATGATCAAATTATTTTTCAAACAACAAATTTTATAATTTTTAATGAAAACATAACACAGCTGCTAACTATTTTTTTATATTTTTTACATTAGTGGGCAAAATTTGACATTAATAAGCCCTATCAAGGCACAAGAATTCATTGAGTTTGCTTGTTTGATTCCATTAGGTTGAATATTTCTTCAATTTGTATACCTAATTGATTCGTTAAGTTCTTAACAATAGGCCCGGAATCGCTCTTTCTAAATAAAGTTCAATTTTTGAGAATTTTTTTTATAAAAAGTATAGAAAGTTATCATTTTCCTTTAAATTTCGAAAAATTTGGATTTTATTCAACTTTATTTAAAAACCATATTAACATTTTACAAATTCAGAATATGAAAAATTTTACCAGAAAAATCTGGAGTTCAGTGCTTTCAGTGGTTGTATTCCTTTTGCTAGGATCTACTGTTTCACTTGCTCAGACTACCATCTCAGGTACAGTCACGGATGCAAACACGAAGGAAACTTTACTAGGGGTGAACATCCAAGTTAAAGGAAAAGTAACTGGAACAATTTCAGACCTAACAGGTAAGTATTCCTTGAAAGTTAACCAAGATGCTCCATTTACGTTAGTTTTCTCCATGGTTGGTTTCGGAACGAAAGAAGTCGAAATCACAAGAGGAATGTCTTCTCTTTCAGTTGAACTAACAGAAACCTCCGTTTTAGGACAAGACGTAGTAGTTTCAGCATCAAGAGTAGAAGAAAGTATTCTTAGATCTCCAGTCTCTGTTGAAAAAATGAATATTCTTGCTATACGTAATGTCCCTCAAGCTAGCTTCTATGATGCTTTAAATAACTTGAAAGGGGTAGAAATGAGCACACAGTCCTTGACCTTTAAATCATTTAATACAAGAGGCTTCAATGCCAACGGTAACGTGAGAACGGTACAACTGATTGATGGCATGGATAATCAAGCTCCAGGTCTAAACTTTTCGGTAGGTAACATTGCTGGTATTTCTGAATTGGATTTAGAAAGCGTTGAATTACTTCCAGGAGCAGCTTCTGCACTTTATGGACCTAATGCCATTAATGGTATCCTTTTGATGAATTCTAAAAGTCCTTTCTTATACCAAGGTCTTTCTGTGAATGTGAGATCTGGCTTAATGGATCAAAAAGATAGAACCACTGCACAAACAGGTTTCTATGACTTCAACGCTAGATTTGCGAAGGCATTCAGTAATAAGGTTGCTTTTAAAGTAAACGTATCTTATTTAAAAGCAGATGATTGGCAAGCAAACGATTTCAGAGACCAATCTTTATTGAATGGTAATAGAATCGCTTATGGCACGCGTATTTCTAATCCAGGATACAATGGTGTTAACGTATATGGTGACGAAACTAACGTTAACATGTATAGCACAGCTCAGAGTATGATTAGCGCAGGTGCATTACCTGCTGCAGTTCTTCCTTTAATTCCACAAACTGCTATTTCAAGAACGGGATATGCTGAATCAGATTTAGCCGATTATGGTACTAAATCATTGAAGTTTAATGCAGCCCTTCATTACAGAATCAATGACCGTGTGGAAGCTATCGTACAAGGTAACTATGGTTTCGGAACTACAGTATATACAGGTGCTGACCGTTACTCCATCGCTAACTTCCAATTAAGCCAAATCAAAGCTGAATTAAAAGGTGCTAACTGGTTCTTAAGAGCTTATACTACCCAAGAGCGTTCAGGTGATGCCTTTGCAGTAGGTATTGCTGCGCAAGGTATCAACGAAGCATGGAAACCGAGTACTCTTTGGTTCCCTCAATACGTAGGTGCTTTTGCTCAAGCAAGAGCAGGTGGCTTAGACGAGATTTTGGCTCACGCTGCAGCAAGAAAATTTGCTGACCAAGGTAGACTAATGCCTGGAACTCCAGAATTCGAAGCTGCAAAGAATAACGTTGTAAACCTTCCTATTCCAGGTAATGCTACAGGCGTAGGCGCTAAATTTGTGGACAAAACTAATTTGTATCACTTTGAGGGTTCTTACCAATTTAAAGAAATCAAATGGGCCGATTTTGTAGTAGGCGCAAACTTTAGAGTATTCGAATTGAACTCTGATAAGACTCTTTTTGCTACTGATGATAATGGCAAAGAGTTTACTAACAACGAGCATGGCGCTTATATTCAAGGTGCAAAGTCTCTATTCAATGATAAGCTTAGATTGACAGCTTCTGCTCGTTATGATAAGAAAGAAAGATTTAAAGGACAAGTTTCTCCACGTGTATCCGCTGTATTCACAGAAGGAGCGCACAACTTTAGAGCTTCTTTCCAAACTGGATTCCGTATGCCTACGACCCAAGATCTATTCATTGACCTAGTAACTCCTCAAGCACGTTTAATTGGTGGTTTACCTTTCTTTAGAGATCGTTACAAATTTGCTACTAACCCAGCATATACACTTGCAACAGTAACTAAATTTGGTGGTGCTGTTTTATCAGCCACTCAGCCTTCTTCACCAGTTTATCAAGCTTCCATTCAGCAAGCTACTCAATTAGCCATTACACAAGCTACCAGTATCATTACAGCGCAAGTGCAGGCTGGCAAGCTTCCAGCAGCTCAGGCTCCTGCAGCCATTGCAGCTTTAGTTCCTACGATTGTACCGACAATTGCTGCTCAATTAGTACCTGCAAATGCAGCAGCAGCTAATCAAGCTCTATTGGTGCCATTCAAAGCAGAAGAGTTTAAACCAGAAATTGTTAAATCTTACGAGTTAGGCTACAAGGGATTGTTCGCTAACAAACTATTGGTTGATGCTTATGGTTATTTCAATAGCTTTGAAAACTTCATAGGTGGACAAGTATTGGTGCAAGATAAAAACTATGTTGCAACCAGCCCTGCTTCTACTCTAGGCCTTAACCTATTGAATTCAAGTACAAGAAGTATCTATTCGATGCCAGTTAACAGAACAGAGACTATCGAATCTTATGGATATGCATTAGGATTAGATTATCGTTTACCTAAAAACTACACTATTGGAGGTAACGTTTCATACAATAAACTTCGTGACTTAGAGAAGTTAACTGCAACTGGTTTCCAACCTTCTTTCAACACTCCTGAGTATCGCTATGTATTGAACTTCGCTAACCGTGAGATTGTAAAGAACATTGGTTTCTCTATGTCTTACAGATGGCAGGGTGAATTTGCTTGGCAGTCTTCATTCGTAAATGCAGATGTTTCTACGTTCCAATTATCTAAGATGCCTGCATTCGGAACTTTCGATGCTCAGGTGAGCTTAAAAATGAAGGCATTGAAGTCTAACATGAAAATTGGTGGATCTAACTTGTTTAGTGATGGATACAGACAAGCATGGGGTAACCCTACGGTAGGTTCCATGTACTATGTGAGCTTAACGTTTGATGAGTTCTTGAACTAATTATCCTAAATAGTTACCTTAAAAAGGCCATCCAATAATTTTGGATGGCCTTTTTTTTCACGCTATTTAACAATCAACTCTTCACCTGAAACACATCCCTCCTCTTAAATCAAAAGACGGATGCTGCAGAGGTAAAAAAGTGATAATACAAATCCATATAATCTCTGAAAGGGATATTTTGATTGATAGGTTTTTCCTAGGTAGCCTCCGTTAAGCCCATGTTAAATAATGTTAAAAAAAAATAGTCCTATTTGTGGAAATCAAATAAAAAAACTTTTAACTTGCACCAAATCAACAGCCCATAGTTTTGATTTAAATGCATTATCCCTCAACGAGTTAATGCATTTGAGATGAATAACTCAAAAAATCACTTGAGTTAACGTCCCAAGATTTCGAAAATAATGGGCCATAAACAAAATTTTAATAAATATGAGGAAAATTTTACTCCTAGGTCTCACATTGCTGATGGCTAATGCGATTGCATTTGCACAAGGGCGTGTGGTTACCGGTACAGTTACTTCTGTAGAAAATCGAATGGGTGTACCAGGTGCATCAGTTCTTGTTAAAGGGACGAAATTGGGTGCTACCACCGATTTAAATGGTAAGTATTCCATCAATGTTCCCACTGGAAACAATGTATTAGTCTTCAGATCTGTAGGACTAATAGCTCAAGAGGTAGGCGTTGGAAGCCGATCCATTATCAATGTGGGTTTGGAAACTGATAACACAGCCTTGAATGAGGTGGTCGTAACAGGATACGGTACGCAAACGAAACGTGAAGTGACGGGTGCAGTATCTTCTGTTAAAGGATCTTCTATTCAAAACTTACCATTACAATCTTTTGACCGTGCCCTACAAGGACGTGCGTCAGGGGTACAAGTTAGATCGTCTAACGGTCTACCAGGTGGTTCGGTAAATATCCGTATTCGTGGTGTGGGATCTATTACTGCAGGTAATGAACCCTTATTTATCGTAGATGGTGTTCAATTAAACAACACCTCTAACGCGTCATTTACCCAATCTAACCCACTTGCTTTCTTGAACCCGAATGATATCGAGTCAATGGAGATCTTAAAAGATGCTGCTTCTGCTGCCATCTATGGTTCTCAAGCGGCTAACGGGGTAGTTATCATTACTACTAAAAAAGGAAAGAAAGGTAAGGCTAAGTTTGAATTAAATGCCTTCTCTGGAGAAACTCAACCAATGAAGTACCTAGATGTACTTACGGGTTCTGAGTGGTATGGAATGCGTAGAGATGCTTTTATAAATTCTGGAAATACTTTACCAGAAGCAAATGCATTGAGTAATATGGGACGCCTTCCATCCAACTGGTCAACACTTACTAGACCAGCTTTAGACGCTATTGGTTTAGCTTTGCCTAATTACGATTGGCAGCGTGAAGTGATGGGAACAGGTAGACTTCAAAACTATGAGATGAATATTTCAGGAGGAGATGATAAAACAACTTTCCTATTATCCGGATCATACAACTACCAAGAGTCCTCATTTAAGCCTGTGGACTTTGAAAGAGGAACAGTTAGAGTTGCATTGACGCATCAAGCAACGAAGCGTTTGAGCGTAGAGACCAATATTAACCTTTCTACCTTTACACAAAATGTCCCATTCGCGGTCGAAGGTGCATTCCTAGGAAACCCTGCTTTCTCTGCGACTGCTGTACTACCACACAATCCAATCTACAACGAAAACGGCACTTACAATACGGCCATTGCCGGAGTATTAGGACAGAATATAGTATTAGTTAACGCATATAACTCAGGTTTGCAACGTACAAATACGGTAGTAGGTAATTTAATTACTAACTATAAAATTGCGAATAACCTGACTTTCCGTTCTTTATTTGGTTTAGATTATCGTTTACTTCAAGGAGATAATTACCGTGATCCACGTACTCCAGATGGAGCAGGTGTGATCGGTAGAAGTTCGGTTCAGTCTGACTGGAGAACTCGTTTCATCACGACGCAAACATTAAACTGGAATAAATCTTTCAATGCAGTTCACAATATTTCTGCTCTATTAGGTGTAGAATATTTATCTGAAGTAAGAGAAGGTATCTCTGGAGCAGGTATAGGTTTCCCTACCTTCCAGTTTAGAACTATTCAATCAGCTGCTACCCCAGAATCAATTACGGGTTTCTGGACAGGGTATAGAAGAGCTTCTGCATTTACTTCTGTTAACTATGATTACAAAAAGAAGTATTTAGCAACTCTTACAGCTCGTTATGACGGATCCTCACGATTTGGAGCGAATAACCAATATGGTTTATTCCCATCTATTCGCTTAGGATGGAGTGTAGCGGAAGAAGATTTCCTTAAGGAATCAAAACTCATATCGGAAATGAAGTTAAGAGCTTCTTACGGTTTAACTGGTAATGATCAAATCGGAAACTTCGATGCAAGAGGTCTTTACGGTGGCGGTGGTAACTATTCAGGAAGTGCAGGTATTTTACCTTCCTCACTTGCTAATTTAGACCTTGGATGGGAAACGAATAATACTACAAACGTTGGTGTGGACTTTGGATTCTTTGACAACAGAATCACAGGTTCGGTTGACCTATTTGATCGTAGAACAAAGGAATTATTATTGAGCCAGCCTATTCTTTGGACAAATGGATTCAGTGGTATTTCTAATAACGTAGGTGAACTTCAGAACAAAGGTATTGAAGTTGAAGTATCAACAGTGAACGTAGATAATGCTGGCTTCCGTTGGAATACTAGTTTCAACTTCTCTCAAATCAAGAACCAGATTGTAAAATTATATGATGGGTTATCATTCCTACCAGCAAACCCTGGTATTGCGGTAGGTCAGCCAGTAGGTAGAAGCGGTGAAGGAGCTGTCTTTGCTGCACAATATGCAGGTGTGAACCCAGCTACTGGTCGTCCAATGTGGTACGATATCAATCGTAGAATTACCTATTTGCCTTTAGCGGCAGATAGAGTTTACCGCGGTTCTACTCTTGCTACGATCTTTGGTGGTTTGAACAACACCTTCTCCTATAAAGGTTTAGAATTAACTACCTTCTTTGTATACGAATATGGTGGAGTTACCTCTGATGGACAATACGGTTTCTTGAGAGAAAACGGAACCAGATTAACTTTAAATGCGCTTCGTGAAGTAAACAATAGAGCTTGGACTAAACCTGGTCAAATCACGGATATTCCAAGAAATGTAACAACTAATGGCGGTAATGAAGTGAGAGGTGCAAGCAGAAACTCAGGTGATGCAGCCTTATTAAAGACTGACTTTATTCGACTTTCACAATTGACATTAGCCTACAGCTTCCAGCCTAGCCTAATCAATAAAATCGGTCTTACTCGTGCACGCATTTACCTTCAAGGAGTTAACTTATGGACCTACACAGATTATCCAGGATATGATCCAGAGTTTACAGGAGCAGGTACAGGTGCTATTCCTTTAACTAAAAGCTATACACTAGGAGTTCAAATCGGATTCTAATCTATAAAAGGAAAAAAATATGAAATTAATTACTAAATTTTACTTATCTCTTGCCTTAGTAGGATCTCTCCTATTAAGTTCTTGCGATAGTTTACTTCAGGTAGATCCAAAACAATCAATAGATGCAAATGGAGCTTTAAATACGCCTGACGCGATGAACGCTGCACTTAATTCAGTATACTCTAAATTAAGGAATGCGCGTAACTACGGACGTGATTTGTTAGCCGTATCTGATGCATTAGCTGATGTAGGACAAACTACAAGTAACTCTGGTCGTTTAATTGGTGAAAACAATAACCAACCAGGATCTCATTTCACTGCAGCATTTTGGCAGAATAGTTATAGTGCCATCAATGAGGCTAACCTAATTCTAGCTGCTGTTGGTAACGTTGAAGGTGCATCAGAGGCTCAGAAGGCTCGTTGGGAAGGAGAAGCTAAGTTTTTAAGAGCTTTATACTATTTCGACTTAGTAAAAGTTTACTCTTACATGCCTACTGCTATCTACCAACCTGGTGTAATCGATCAAGGAGGTATTCCTGTCGTATTAGAGGGAGTAATCACCTCTGGAGAGGCCTTAACTCGTAAAACTGCAAGATCAACTATCGATGCAGTATATGCACAGATATATACAGATCTAGAGGATGTTAAAAAATTAGTTCCTGCAGGAAGAGGTGTACAATACGGTTCTGGAGCAGCTGCTTCCGCCTTATTGTCTCGTGTCGCTTTATACAAAGGTGACTGGGCTAAAGTAGTTTCAGAATCTGCACTTGCCTTAGCAAGTAACGTAGGTACTGTTACCTCTGGTACTGCGTATATCAATGGATGGAGAGCTCCAGTAAATCCTGAATCAATGTTTGAAGTACGTTTTGCTTTAGCGGAAGAATCAATTGGGGTGAACGAGTCTTTACAGTCAACTTATACTGCTATCTTGAGTCTTGCAAACAAAAACTCTCAAGGTGGATGGGGTGATTTTATTCCAAACACTACAGTTAGAGGATTCTTTGGTTTAGCTGCTTTGCAGACTGGTACGCCAGCTACAGACAACAATAACTGGGATGTAACTAGAAATGCTGACATTAGAGCGCAATTGTATACTACAGGTAATACAGTTAGAGGTGCTGGTCGTCAAATCGAATGTACTAAGTTTATGGCTAAATCAGGTTTTGCCTATGCAGACAATGTACCTGTGATTCGTAAGTCAGAAATGCACTTGAATAGAGCAGAAGCTAATTACCAATTAAAGAATGAATCTGCTTCCTTGACTGAATTAAATGCATTCAAAGCTTTAAGAGGTTTACCTGCGGTTACCTTATCTGGAAATGCACTTTTAGAGGAAATTCTTTTAGAAAGATTCAAAGAATTTGCATTTGAAGGTCACCGTTTCTTTGACTTAAAACGTTATGGAAGAGCAATCGTGAAGACAACACCAGCGGTAAATTTGCCGTTTGATGATTTCAAGATTTTGCCAGCACTTCCTCAGCGCGAAGTGGATGGTAATCCTAATATTAAACAAAACAAAGGCTATTAAAATCTGAAATCATGAAAAAAATATATTTATTATACTTATTGGCCTTAGTCCTTGTATCCTCTTCCTGCATTGAACAAAACTACCCTAAATGGGAAGGAAGTGTAGTAGAGTTTCAAGATGCCGTGGAACGTGCGCCTGCAGCAGGTGTAACGTATCCTAGAATTACAGTAGCTAATACGGTAGGTACCGTTAACCTTCGTGTAAATCTTGTAGGTGCACATAGAGCATCTGACGAAATTATAATATACTCTGCTGTTGCTTCAGGTACCACAGCAGCAAGTGGTAAAGACTACACCATGACAGGGAAATTAACAATCCCTAAAGGTAGCAGTTTTGGCACTTTAACTGTCAATGTACTCAATACAGGTAAAGTTGGCGGTTCAGTTGATCTTTTGCTTCAAATTGATGGAAACGATGAGATTGGCTATAACTCCAATTACAACAAAGTTCAACTTCGAATTACTCGATAATTTTGTTTAGTTAAATTTTAATGATTAAAAAGACCGGATTTATCCGGTCTTTTTATCTACAACAACTGATGAAAAAATTAATCCTCTTTATCCTTTTAGGAGTATCACCTATCGTGTCTTCATATGGCCAAATGGCTATTTTACGTGACAATGGCACAGGAATACCCATAACAGCAAATCCCTATATTGGCGTTAAAGGTTCAGCCTATTTAGAAGACTTTAAAAAAGGTGTCTTATACCTGAATAACGGACTTAAAGTAGAGGGACTACAAATTGCTTTAAATGCTTATTCAAATAATTTGGAGTATAAAATAGATGGAGGGCAATTTTCCTATGGACCAGACAAGTTAACCAAATTTACTTACTCCTCTTCCTCTGGTGAATTGATCGAATTTACTTCAGAATATGAGGTTCCTACGATCAAAAAAAAGCGATTTGTACAAATTGTAGAAAAAGGTAAATACTCCTTACTCTATCATCCTTACAAAGTCATGACAGATGATCCATCGGCTACCTATGGTGCACAAGCTGCAAAGGTTTTTCAAGACGAACAGGATATTTTCGTAGCAGTAGATGAAAAAGTTTATCTATTGAAAAACAAAGAAAAAGTACTGAAAGAAGTATTTGGTTCTGATGCAGAAAAAGCAATAGCCTTCATCAAGTCTCAGAAGGTAAATTTCAAGGAAATGAATGAACTAAAGGCTCTTATTCAAGAATTAAATAAGAAGTAGCCAATAGATTTATGGTATGATCGCATAAACTTGCATTTGTTTGTGCATCACCTTAAACCAAAGAGGGGGAATAAGGGCTAGTAATATCATCCCTGGATATCCAGTAGGCATTTGGGGTGCATCATCCATGTGACGCAGAATTTGGTACTTTCTAGAGGCCAAATAATGGTGATCACTATGTCTACTCAATTCGAACAGCGTTAAGCGCCCCAGAACATGATTACTATTCCAGCTATGCGCTGGTTTCACACGCTCGTAGGAAGTCTTTGCTTGTTTTCGTTGCAATCCATAATGCTCAATGTAATTAACCGTTTCTAATAGGGCTGCACCTATGAAGGCAGCAAACACAAAGCAAACAAGAACAAAGCCTCCGAAAAAATAATATATCAGCCCTATCAGAGTAAATTGAATTACCTGAAATAAGGCCATCTCATTGAAAACTTTATTTTTCGATTCTGCAATTGCAAGCCTTTCGTTGCGTTCCTGTAAAAGTTTGAATCAAAAAAGCATATAAATTCTGTTTGTAAAAGGCCGTACTTGGATCCTCTGACGTTGCTACATGTTTATGGTGCCCTTTATTATGCTCAATAAAAAAGTGCATGTAGAGGCTAGTGAGCAATAAAATTTTGGCAAGAAATTGCTCAAATTTAGTTACCCTATGACCTAACTCATGCGCTGCGTTAATGCCGAAAGTCCCACACAACAAACCCATCGTTACCACACGACCGGCAGAATCTAAAATGGTCAGTTCTTGATGTAAACTAATTAAAAACAAATACAAGGCACCTAATTGCATGGGAACAGTTAACCACAAGACCAAATCAAAAAATAGATTTGATTTAGCCGCCTTCTCCTGCTCTTCCGATAAATTATCTGAATTAGGCGCTATGAATAATTCACAAATAGGAATCACAAAAAAAAGATAGGCTAAGGGTATCCAGCAATAGAAACCATTCTTTGTAAATGCGAAATAAGCTAATACAAACAAGAAATAAGGCGTTAAATAGCGCAATGGACGCATCATTCAATTTTTAGAGTGTTTCCTTTAACTTTATAATTTCATTTCGAATTTCTGACCTCTCGGACTCTTTAAATCGACGAACAAAATCCAAGGCGATATTTAATGTGGCTTGAAGAGTAATATAATTTTTACTAGCCATATCTGAAATTAATTTGCCATTAATGTTCAGCATCAATTGTCCTATTCTGGGTCTAATTCCAAGGGTGAAAGTATAATAGTCTTTAGTTGAATTGATAATTGAGTTTGATTTAGCATCTACAATTTCACCTACCATTTTCCCCATATTAAAATTACAAAACCGTAATAAATAGAAAGATAGCTGTGGTTCGAATACAGTAGATTTCAAATACAAACCTGCATCATACGTTGCTGAACCAGGTAATGGAGATTTATATACGGTATTAGGATACCAAACTTCTAACCGGAAACCCACTGCATTAGCTGTATACATCGTGGCTCCATCGATACCTTCTACTTTTTTAATCCCCGTCTTTTTATATAACCCTATTTCACCTACACTAGAAGCGGTAGTAATGGTATAATTAGAAATATCAGCTGCTGGTAAACTATAAAAGTTTGAAATAAGCCCTCCCCCTACTTGTAATTGCCAGGTCATAGGACGCTGAGCTTTAATTTCCTTCACCTTTTGATCTGTCAAAGCTTCTATAACCGCCTGCTCCCGATAAATAATCTCACTCATGTTGCGTAAAGGATATGCCCGCTTAGTGGATACAATCAACCTAAACGCCTCCATCAGATTACCCACTTCGACTTTTTGATCTATTTCAGTAATTCTATCACGAAAAATCGTATCAGCAATTCCTCTTTCCAATTGATCGAAACGATTACTATCAAAATAACGGAATTCCCTTATTTTCTCTAATAAGAACTTAGCTTCAATGTAGTCTTTATTCAAAACGTTTGATTCTGCTTTCAAGATATAGGAATCAAATGCCTTTTTTATTAACACCTTCTTGACCTCAAAATAACGGCCTGAGAAGCTTCGATCTAACCCTTCTAGAAATTTGATTGTTTGTAATGCATATAAATAATCATTAGATGCAATTTTATCGCGAAAGGATTCAGCTATTACATCCAATGCTGTCGCTTTTTCAGTTAACAAGGTGGGATTACCAGGATATTTGATGGCCATTTTTTCAAAATCTGAGAGTGTCCCTTTAAAATCTTCCGCATACAATTTTTCTTTTACTGCCACTAAATCTGACTGGAATTCTCCAGACTCCACTAAAGTCATCAATTCTGTTAAATATTTCTCTAAAGAGGCCACTTGCCCTAATAAAGTTGACTCTTTTACTATTCGACCCGGATCTAACACATTCTGAACCTCGATGAGGGAATAAATATCATTTTTCTGCTTTAAATATTCATTGTATTTCAATTGAATAACGCGAGAATGTGCTGCATTTTGAACAGAAAAAGAGGATACTTCTTCCAGTAACTTATTTATGGCATATTGAATTTTTGCCAAATTCTGAACTAAAAACTTATCCTTATTAATATAAATCAACCCATAAAATCGTTTGTTTTTAGAGTCTTCTTGAAACAAGGGCTTTAAATCACTAAAAGTGATTTCTGATTCGATATTGCTGTTAAACTCAAAATTAGTTACTTCGCGAAGACTGTTGTTTTTCGCGTTTCCTTGATCCTTGATACTCAATGAAACAGATTTAGACTTGTCCTCTAACCGAACCTTAGAAATGATTTTTTTGGCCAAAGAAGACTTCAAGTCAACCTCCAGTTGAGTTTTCAACTCTTCTACATTCGTTACACCAGGAACATAGGCGCGACTGGCTAACTGAAAATAATGCAACTCCCCTAAAGCGATTTCAACTTCTTTCGACTTAGTCAAGTCAAAATTATCTTGACTAAATGCCCACTGACTAACACTCAATAAAAAAAGTACTACTATTAACTTCCTCATATTCCTTAATACAATAATTTAGCCCATTCCCTATCAAAAACTTCCTGAAAACGCTTCTTTTTATCATTTAAGTTAGTAACCTTAGAATCAGATAGAATTCGTTCAAATCCATCAATTAAACTCCTTTTAGGCAATTCTACCAGTACCCAAATTTCATATCGTTGATCTTTTCGCAAAATATCTTTCTTTTCAACCACCCTTAGTAGGGACATTGTTTGCTGGGCTATCGAAACTTCTTCTCTCTCAAAATAGGTCTTCCTTTCTTTCGATTCAAAGACTGAACTAAATTCAGAGTTAACATTTTTCACTAATGTCTGAATAAGTGAGGTTAATTCTACTTGTGCCGAATGAATAGCCATTCGTTCAGCTACATTTTCACTTTCACTTTCGCCATGGGAGACTGTACGCAAATAGGCAGATGTAGATTGATAGGTTTCGTCAGGGAAAGGAATACGTACTTTGCTCATACTAGCACATGAGCTGCAGACTATCAAAACTAAAAGACTTAATCCTATCCTTTTCATACGATACTACTAATATAATTAACCTAAAGTTAAATACCGATAAAACAAAAAAGTCAGGACCTCGCAGCCCTGACTTTTTCAAAATAATGCTAGTTATTAATAACCATCATTTTGCTTAAGGGTAGCTTTACCTCCTTTTTGTGAGTTTAAAATCTCATCGATTGGTAAAGGGAAGTAATTATTCTTTTTAGGGTCAAATGCTTTACCAGCTAAATAACCTCTTTTAGAAATGGTTCTTCCAGTTAAGTCTGTACCTGATACCGACTCCTTAGGAATGTACATCTTGTTTAAGAAGTCAGCTGCAATTCCCCAACGAACTAAATCAAAGAAGCGGTGACCTTCCATGGCAAATTCTAAACGGTTTTCCATATAAACTGCATTTAAAGCAAAATCTTTACCTTTAGCTGCAAATGTACCAACTGGGTAAGGATTAACAACATAGTTTACAGATGCGTCTTGGACTTTACTCGTTTTTGCACGGTTACGAATCATATTTACATATTCCTCCGCTTTCGCTAGATTATTCGCTTCTGCTTCAATCTCAGCTAACCATAAAATTACCATAGACAATTTAAAAAGACGGTAATTATTATTTACCGAACGACGGCTTGTAGAGTGAGTCGAACTTCCTTCATCTGCTACATAATACATCCATTTTTTTCCGGTATAAGGACCTGCATAATTTTGATCACGAATCCATGTCGAACCTGGCATTTTACCCCAATCTAAGAAGTTTACACCACGACGTCCTACAGTCCAATCTAGTCTTGGATCCACTGGTGCCGATACATCTAATGTAAAAGCAGCTGAAGCAATAACACCTTGATCGTTCGGTAAATCTACCTCATTATATGTGTCTTTAAGACCTGCTTTATCACTACCAATCATTGGAAGTCCCTCAGCGGTAGTTTTAAATGCATTTACGAGGTTTTGAGAAGGCTGATAAAATCCGCAACATCCACGACCAGGAGCAGTTGCACTGTATGGCCAGTTTAAGTTATCTCCTGCGTTACCATTATTACCTGTGGAACCATCGTTCACAGAAAATTGAACTTCAAAAATAGACTCCGCATTATTGTTCGTCGTATTTCTGTAGTTGTCATGGTAATCAACCAGCTTTTTGCCAGAATTATTTAAAATATCCTCCAATAGAGGCTTAGCTAAGCTGAATTTCTTCTGAAACATATATGCTTTCGCAAGATATGCCATAGCAGCCCATTTAGTAGCTCTTCCTTTTTGAGATTGTGTTGCTGGAAGATTTTTCATAGCAAAATCGAAATCGGCCTCGATGTTTGGCCAAATGTCTTTGTCATTTACCAATTTTGTAGAATTAGGATCCTCCCGGTTGTAGGTTTTTTCGTCTACATAAGGAATCATGTTCCACATCTTCTTTCCTTCGAAATGGTAGTGACCGCGTAAGAAACGTGCTTCCGCTTCTACCTGAGTTTTCTCTGCGGCAGTCATGTCCTTTACCTCTGCGCTTTTAGCAAGTAAAATTGCTTCATTCGCACGAGCTATACCATCGTAGGTATGTTGCCATTTACCATTAAAATAGGTGTTTTCCGCAAACCAAGTGAATTGCTCAATAAAGCTTTGCTCTGGCTGATCACCAGCATCAGTACCTTTTACAGCATCACCGGAGGTGATTCCACCAAAAACATAGTTTGAAATGGTGGATTGACGTCCTGTATTTCCTGCACCCACTCCATCTAATAAAGAATATGCCCCAATTAAGGTTGCATTTACTCCACTTTTATTAGATAGAGATGTTAGAGATGCGGCTCCTTGAGGTTCTACCTCGAGAAACGACTCTGAACAAGAAAAGTTTATTCCAACTGTCGCAACTAATGCGAATATGATTAACTTTTTCATTTTTTATCTGATTTATTTCAAATTATAATTAATTAAAATCCTACTCTTAAACCTATGTTGTAAGATTTAGCTACAGGGAAGGCTCCCTCATCAATACCCATATGAATATCTTGGTTATCAGACCCTGAATTTCTAATGTTGATATCCGGATCTAAACCTTTGTATTTAGTTAAAGTCAATAGGTTTTGTCCTTGAACATAAATTTGCATCGAACTTAACTTGATCTTCTTTAACACACTTGTAGGTACACTGTAAGTTAACTGAACATTCTTAATACGCATGTATGAACCATCTTCAACAAAATAAGTTGAAATTTGCTGACTGAAGGTATCATTAGCATTCAAGCGAGGCAATTGAGCCACATCACCTTGTTTCTTCCAAGAGTTGTACAACATATCTGTCGAACGGTTTCCTTGGAAGGTATTAAAGTCTGTCCAGTACTTCAAGTAATTAAAGATTTCATTCCCTTGAACCCCTTGAGCAAATACAGTTAAATCCCAATTTTTATACCCTAAATTAAGGTTCAAACCATATGTAAAGTCTGGGTGAGGATTACCAATAACAGTTCTATCTGACGCATTAATTTTGCCATCAGGTACTCCATCTGGACCACTGATATCTTTAAATTTGAAAACACCAGCGCGAGTGTAACCAGGAATTTGCGTAGCTGCTGCAGCCTCTGCATCATTCTTAAGTACCCCTTCTACTACATATCCGAAGAAACTAGCGATAGGCAATCCAGCTCTTGTAAGTGAAATAGCTGGTAGACGTGTTGTAAATCCAAAGATTGAAGCCTTAGGATCGTCATTCAACTTAATTACATTATTCTTATACTGGCTAATTTGTCCCGAGATAGCGTATCTTAATTGACCGATCTGATCTCTATAAGATATGTTTAAATCGATACCCGTATTATTCACTTCCCCAATGTTCACATAAGGAATACTTGCCGTTCCAGATGTTCTTGGAATAGGAACTTGCGTTAACATATCAGACGTGGTACGTGTATACCAATCGAAAGCAATATCCAATTTGTTGTTTAGTAAACTTGCATCTAAACCGATGTTAGTAGATGTGTTTGTTTCCCAACGGCCATTTGGATTACCAAACTGCGCAATATCAAAACCAGAGGTAATAGCATTACCAGCTCCACCAATGTCATAGGCATTGTTGTTCGGATCTGGTGTAAACAATGTATACGCATTATAAACGTTAGGAATCAACTGATTACCTGTTTTACCCCATCCTCCACGAACTTTTAAATCGTTTAAGAATGTCCATTCTTTCATGAAGGCTAATTCAGATAGACGAGCTCCTACCGAGAATGCAGGGAAAACTCCATAACGGTAAGCTGGTGAGAAACGAGAAGAACCATCTCTACGTAAAGTAAAGTCCGCTAATAAAAAATCCTTGTATGAATAATTTAACTTACCGAATTGAGAAAATAAAGCGGTTATGGTTGCTCCTGATCCCGCATTAGTAAGACCCGCTGCAGAACCCATATTCAAATAACGATAAGATGGATCATCAAAGGCAAAAGTGCTTCGCTGAGCACTAAATCCAAATGCATAAGTCGATACTGATTCTGTACCTACTAACAAGTTAATATCATGATCGCCTAACTTTTTTGCATAATTCAAGGTGTTGTACCAAGTAATCGCTTTATCATAGTTGTTAGACACCGTTAAGCTATTCGTATTACGCGCCTCAGCTGCTTCGATATCACGGTTGAAAAAAGCAGACTGATTATAGTTATTGTATTCAAATCCAAGGCTAGTACGTGCTTTTAAATCTTTCATGATTTCAACTTCCGCGAATACGTTACCGAAGATACGAGTTGATGTAATTGGGTTATCTTTCTCTCTCCATTGGCGGGCTAAAGGATTAGGTGCATTACCCAAGTTCGGACCACGCGGGCCAGCAAAACCATTTAAGTCAGATAAATTCGAACCTCCTAAAGCTTTAGGTCCACCCGTAATATCAAACACTGGGATGATAGGTTGAATACGAACTGCGAACATAATTGGGTTAGACTCACTATTGTTTCCAGAAGGAATACCAATACGCTCTTCATAAGCTACAGTAACGTTCTCACCGAAAGTAATAGCTCCCTTTTTGAATTCTGTATTTGCACGAACAGAGTAACGTTTGTATCCTGTATATTTCAAGATACCCTCTTGATCGAAATAACTTCCAGATATAGCATATTTACCATTCTTTGAACCACCAGTTGCTCCTAATTGATAACTAGAGATTCTAGCAGAACCGAAAATCTCCCGCTGCCAATCTGTTCCTTCCTTGTTAGCCTTCGTAATATTGAAAGCAGTCTTTCCTAAGTTAGGATCCGCGATATCATTCGTATAGGTAATGTTAGAAGGCAATGCTCCATATATGTTTGGATAGATATAATCCGCAATTGTCTGTGAACCATCTGCACCGAATCGGTATTGCGCAGAAGGAGATGTTCCAGGAGCTTTACCAGCACCAATTTGTGACTCATAGTAATATTGACCTAACTCTTTGGTATTCATTAAACTCAATGTTTTACCAATTTGTTGAGTACCTGTATACATGTCAAAATTAATTTTAGGCTCGCCTTCACCACCGCGCTTAGTTGTAATGATTACAACACCATTCGCCGCACGCGCACCGTAGATAGAAGCCGCAGACGCATCTTTCAATACCTGCATCGACTCAATATCATTCGGGTTAATTTGGTTTAGCGTACCCTGAGTAGGCACTCCATCAATGACATATAAAGGTGAGTTATTGTTAGTAGATCCAAATCCACGCACACGAACCATCGTTCCACCACCTGGAGAGTTATCATTACCAACTGTAACACCTGATGCACGCCCTTGTAACATTTGCGTTACGGATGCTGCAGGCAATGCAGTAAGTTCTTTCGCACTTACTACCGCTACCGCTCCCGTAATGTCTTTTTTACGTTGAGAAGTGTAACCAGTTACTACAACCTCACTTAATTGACTTACATCCTCAACAAGTGTAATGGCAATAGATGAGCGATTTCCAACTGCGATAGATTGGGAAACATAGCCTACCGAAGTGATTACTAAATCGGCATTTCCGCTCTTTACATTAATGGAAAAGGCTCCATTTACATCTGTAGTGGTACCGGTAGTTGTACCCTTGATCACTACAGATACTCCGGGAATTCCTCCGCCATTGGCGTCTGAAACGGTTCCCGAAACTTTTCGGTCTTGGCCAAATGCCACCAATGACATGGTGAGCATCAAAGCCAGTAGAAAGACCACTCTGCTTACGTAGAAATTGTTTTTCATATAAATAAAAGGTTTGAGTGAAAATTAAACGTTTGCGCGATAGAAACTATCTGACAAAGTCTAACGAGGACAATATTAAAAATATTTTGTTAGTTATTACACAATTTAATATAATTTTTTTTATATTTTTTTTAATATTAATTATTAGTTAATCATATGATAACAGTGTATTTCATTTATTATTTTTAAAAAAACCGAAAGGTATTTTTACTGTAATGAGAAGAATTATTTTTCACCTCACATTCATTCATTAAAACTAAAACTTTTTCCCATTTTTGGGTGTTAACAAAACATGCCTGAAAAAATTATTGAGGTAAGCCACCTTTCGAAAAAATTTGGCTCCTTCCAAGCTGTTCAAGATGTAAGCTTTAGTGTATTTAAAGGAGATGTCTTCGGCTTTTTAGGGCCCAATGGCGCTGGGAAAAGCACAAGCATACGATGCCTAAATTCGTTGATTACTCCGGACAGTGGGACGATTAAAATTTTTGGTGAATCAATTTCCACTCACCGAGAATCTATTCTAGGACGCATCGGAAGTATTATCGAAAAACCTGATTTCTATAAATATTTATCCGCTTACCGAAATCTGGAGATATTCTCTCGCATCTCGGGAAAGCCCTCCACCAAGCAAGAAATCTACAAAATGTTGGATTTTGTAGGCTTAGGTGGACGCGAGAGGGATAAATTTGCTGGTTTTTCACATGGGATGAAACAGCGCTTGGGGATAGCGCAGACTCTTTTGCATAATCCCGATCTGATTATATTAGACGAACCCACGACCGGATTAGATCCGCAAGGAATTATCGACATCCGGAATTTGATTTTGCGATTAAAAAATGAGCAGCATAAAACGGTACTGTTGTCTTCCCATAATTTGGCAGAAATCGAATTAATCTGCAATCGAATGGTCATCATTAACAAAGGTCGATCGATTGTGGAAGGAAATGTGAGTGATTTGATGAATGGGGAAAATCTAATTTTACGTCTAGAAGCTAGTCCGATTCAGGCGGCTAAAAATGCGTTATTAGACTGGAAGCCGTCTCTTTTATGGGATACCATTGGAGATTCTGCTGTTCAATTTCCTATTGAAAAATCAGAAATTCCACAGCTAACTAAATTCCTTGTCGATAGAAATATCGAAATATATAGCCTGGAGGCGAAAAGAACGCTGGAGGATTATTTCATTAAAATCGTGAACCAATGATCCTACTCAACAGCATATACAACGAAATTATCAAGATTGCGCTGAAGCCACGGTCCTATTTAGGCCTAGCTGCCATTACCGTGTTAGTGGGCGTCATTCAATTTGCCTTGAAGGCAGACGGAATGTCGATTATATCCTTTGTTACTGCCTCATTCGAGCAGACGTTGACTTTTGAAGGCAACGTGTTGAATGGCAATTTAGTTGCCTTCATTATATTGCAGATGTTATTAGTCCAAATTCCACTTCTAGTTGCTTTAGTAACCGGTGACTTAGTTTCAGGTGAGGCGGCGATGGGAACCATTCGAATGCTAGCAACGAAGCCGATTTCCCGCGTTCAACTCCTGTTATCTAAATTTATTGCTGGAGGCATTTATACCTTGATTGTTATTTTGTGGATGGGTGTGATGTCTGTAGTGGTAGGAAAATTGTTGTTTGGGACGGGAGATATGATGGTTTTGAATTCGGATGGATTAGTGATTTTGCAGGAAACGGATGTGAATTGGCGGTATTTAGGTGGATTTGCCGTGGCTTTTTTAGCGCTATTTACGGTCAGTTCCTTGTCTATTTGTTTATCTTGTTTTACCGACAATTCGATCGGACCTATCGTGGCCACAATGTCAGTTATCTTGTTGTTTACCATCATAGGCACTTTGGATGTTCGCGTTTTTGATCCGATTAAACCGTATCTGTTTACAACTCACATGGCGTCTTGGCGCTCCTTTTTCGAGGATCCTTTGCCCGTTTCTGACATCATTCGTTCTTGCCTCGTTTTAGTCGTGCACAATGTGGTGTTGATTTCCATTTCGCTTTATACATTCCACCGAAAAGATATCCAATCATGATTCGCGCAATCTTACTATTTCTTACTTTTTCCCTGTTTGGACAGGATGCGAACAAGACCGTTGTACAGGTATTGGCAAAGATGAACAAGGTACGCGATTACCGCGTCGAGGCTCAGATAAAATCCGATATTCCCTTGATTAAGATTATGCCAGCAAAGGCGACTATCTATTTTAAGCAGCCAGAAAAATTCCGAATGATCACGAAGGGAATTGCTATTTTGCCTAAAAAAGGATTCACCGACTTGACTGCCTTACTTCGCAATAAATCTGCTTATAACGCTTTATTCACCGGATTTGAGGTCATCGATGGCGTAAAAACAGAATCCATAACGTTATTACCGACAGATGATTCAGGCGAAATCGTTTTGGCGAAAATCTGGGTCGACCCTACCCTCGACTTGATTCTTAAATCTCAAATTACGTCCCGCACTAACGGAACAGTGCTTTCTACTTATGTGTATGGGAGTGAAAAAGCTTTTGGTCTGCCATCAGAAATGAATATCACCGTGGATGTGAAAAAATTCAAGATTCCCAAAGGCGTCGTAGTTGACATTAACCGTACGGCGGTAGCTCCTGTAAATACGCGCAAAACGGGTCAAATTCGTCTATCATTAACAAACTACCTCATCAATCAAGGAATCGAAGACAAGATCTTCAAAGACTAGGGTTCCTTTCTTGTACTTTATTACCGATGGCTTTCATTCTTTTTTCGTAATTTAGATTTCTAAATCGAAATAAAATGAAGCATTTACTTCTATGGATATTACTAGGTGGAGCTATTTCAGCTTCAGCCCAAAACTGGCAGATGAAGGGATTCATAAAAGCTGATTCCCAAAATCCAATTCTTTCCCCCTCCCTACAAGCGCGTTTTCAAGATCCGATAGCGAACAAAATGGTGGGCTGGGAAAATAAAAACGTATTAAATCCCACGGCTCTCGTACGTGATGGCCTCGTTCATCTTTTATACCGTGCCCAAGACTCTTTAGGCACTTCCCGCATCGGTTTAGCCACCAGCGAAGATGGTATTCATTTCAAAAAGAATCCAGAACCCATTTTATTCCCTTCAAATGATGCCTTCCGAGGTTTTGAATGGCCGGGTGGCATTGAAGATCCCCGCATCGTAGAAACAGAAGATGGAGGTTATTTTTTAACCTATACTTCTTATGATGGAAAGTTTGCGAGACTTTGTGGCGCATTTTCGAAAGAATTAAAAACTTGGGAAAAAATCGGACCCTTATTTACCTCAGAAAAATATTTAAATACCTGGTCTAAATCAGGGGCGATCGTTTCAGTTCAAAACGGATCAAAAATTGTGGCAAAAAAAATCAACGGACTCTATTACATGTATTACGGTGATACCGATTTATTCCTAGCTACTTCGAAAGATTTACGTCATTGGGACATCTTGGAAAATGCAGAAAATTCAGTTCGATTATCTGTTTTAAAGCCTCGTGCGGGCTATTTTGATAGCCGTCTAGTAGAACCTGGGCCCTACGCACTGCTACGTAAAGAAGGAATCGTGTTAATCTACAACAGTATGAATGCGGAAAATTACAATGAGAATCGTTTCCCTAAATCCACCTATTCAGCAGGTCAAGTATTGTTCGATGCACAGAAACCCTATAAGGTGATAGCGAGAACGAATGAGCCGTTTATTTGGCCTAATCAACCCTATGAATTAGTAGGCGAGGTGAACAATGTATGTTTTGTAGAGGGTTTAGTGCCCTACAAAGGAAAATGGTTTCTTTATTATGGAACCGCAGATTCTAAAATAGCTGTTTCTATCAAAAAATGAGTGCATTAGGATTACATAGCGTACACCACATTGCCATCATCTGTTCGGATTATGCGCGATCTAAGGCTTTTTACACACAGGATTTAGGTCTTGAAATTATTCGAGAAGTATATCGTGCGGAGCGCGATTCGTACAAATTGGATCTTGCTTTGAACGATCACTATGTGATTGAATTGTTTTCTTTTCCTGAGCCGCCAGCTCGCCCGTCGAGGCCCGAAAGTTGTGGCTTGCGGCATTTGGCTTTTCAGGTAAACGACCTGGATTTTACAGTGCGGGAGTTAACCAAAAAAGGCATTTCCTCGGAGCCCATTCGTATCGATGAATTCACTGGAAAACGATTTACCTTTATCGCGGACCCAGATGATTTGCCGCTTGAATTTTATGAAATATGAATAGAATAGATAAAAAACCACTTTCAAAACTAGGATTCGATTTCGTAACACCCGCTTTTTTAGAAGAGGGCCAAAGCGAATTCGACCACCGCAACTCCAACATCGACTTAGGGGCTTACCGTCCGCTAACGCCGCGGGAGATCAGTATCCTAGAAGCGAACCTGAACGAGGCAGAGAACTGGAAGGATGTGTGGGTGAAAGAGGGTTTTAGTCCTTATTTGGTGAAGAATTGCCGTTTTTTCGGTGTGAATCGCATCGGTATTTTAGAAAGCTGCTACCTAGAGTTCAAAAACCTGCGCATGCCAGTGGGACTTTATAACAGCACCTTGATCTCGTGTGATTTTGGCGATAACGTAGCCATTGATCGAGTGAATTTATTGTCTCATTACCAAATCGGAAACGAGGTAATGATCCTCCAAGTGAACGAATTAGCTACCACGGCGACGGCGAAATTTGGTAATGGTATTGTAAAGAAAGGCGAAGAAGAACGCATCCGAATTTGGATGGAATTAGGCAACGAAAATGGCGGCCGAAAGGTCATTCCATTCGTAGGAATGAAACCGGCAGATGCTTTCTTGTGGACGCAGGATCGCGATGATACTTTATTACAAGCGAAGTACAAAGAAATGACCATCCAAGAATTCTCGTCTAAACGCGGATTCTATGGCCAAATCGGCGACCGTACTGTC
>JBILCC010000188.1:0-3061 GCA_044353355.1 Aquirufa sp. | reverse complement strand
GGCCGCAGGGAATTCTCTATTTACTATTCACCATCTTTACTCTCTACTCTATACTCTACTATCTCTCATCTCCTTTATTCTTTGTGCTTTATTCTTTATGCTCTACTATCTCTCATCTCCTTTATTCTAGCCTTTCAATATTTTTTAACATTTACCATTCACCATTCACCATTTACCATTAATTTAACGCCATGAAAAAAATACTCTTCCTTCTCCTTTCCTTTTCTGCGTTTAGCCAAAACGACCAGATCGTTCGCGGACCTTACTTGCAATCTATGACCTCTGAATCCGTTTTGATTCAATGGCGTACGGCATCGCCTCAGTCCAGCGAAGTAATTTTGGTAACAAAAGGGGAGAAGAAGTCGCGCGTGATTGTGGATACAAATCGTGTGATTGATCATATAGTGAAAGTGTCAGGACTTAGGCCTACTAAAACCTATTCCTATAGTATATCTCCCAAACATCAGGGGAGTTTTCATACCAAACCAAAGGCTGGGGATCCTAAGTCAGTGCGCATCTGGGCGTTGGGGGATTTTGGATATGTTGCACCTAATCAAAAAGCAGTGATTTCTGCCATAAAGAATTATACAGCTGATAAACCGATAGATGCTTGGATTTGGTTAGGGGATAATGCCTATAATAATGGGAAGGATGAGGAATACCAACAACATGTTTTCGATGTGTACCAGGCAGACTTTTTCCCTAATTTGGCCTTATATCCATCACCTGGCAATCACGATTACGGAGGGAAGCACGATGCCACCGTACCACCCTATTTCAAAATATTTTCCATGCCCACACAGGGGGAAGCGGGTGGCGTGGCTTCTAATTCAGAATCGTATTATGCAGTGGATTATGGCTCCTTGCACTTAATTTCCATTGATACAGAAATACGCGATGCAGCAGGGAACCAGGTGATGGATGGGAAAGGAGATCAATATGATTGGTTGGCCAAAGACTTAGCCGCAAATCGCCTCCCCTTCACCATCGTCTATTTTCACAAGCCACCTTATTCTAAAGGTTCGCACAATTCAGATACCGAGGCTGATATGAAAAATATGCGTGAAAAAGTGAATCCACTTTTTGAAAAATACAATGTCGATATGGTGCTAGCCGGACACAGTCACGTATATGAGCGGACGAAACCATTGCGCGGTCATTTTGGTATAAATGATACATTCAATGAAGCTACCCAGGTAGTTGCAACAGAAAAGGCACCTAATCAGTATGTGGTAGGCAAAAAAGGCCAAGGGGTGATTTATGTGGTCAATGGTTCAGGAAGTAGATTAGGCGGTAGAATGCCTGGCTTCCCATTAAAATCAGCGGTTTACGTTAATAATGAGGTAGGTGGATCGATGATTATTGATGTATCTAAATCGAAATTTGACGCTAAATGGGTCGCTGCAGATGGGCAGGTTCGGGATCAGTTTGTAATTGAAAAGTAATCAGTCCGAAGGGAATGAGTCCGGAGTCCGAAGGTAATCATTCACCATTCATCATCTCTACTCTAATAGACTTGAAAGTATAGAGCACAAAGCACAAAGAATAAAGTTGGTTAAAAACGCTCAGCGTTTTTAGGGTCTCATGAAATGTATTTACAGTTCATCTCTACTCTATACTCTCTTATCTCTACTCTCCTTTATTCTTTGTGCTTTATTCTTTATGCTCTTTTTTTTGCCATCTCTACTCTCTAATCTATTACCTCTACTCTGATAGACTTGAAAGCATAGAGCACAAAGCACAAAGAATAAAGTTGGTTAAAAACGCTCAGCGTTTTTATGGATTCGTGAAATGTATTTACAGTTCATCTCTACTCTCAACTCTATTATCTCTACTCTCCTTTATTCTTTGTGCTTTATTCTTTATGCTCTTTACTTATCATTCACCATTTACCACTTACCATTCCTTCGGACTCATTCCCTTCGGACTATTTGACTAATCTCCTGATTCTCAAAATATTTTTACCCACCCTCTTGTTTGTATTATTTTTTTTCCTACCTTTGCACTCCCGTTCGACAAACGCAGTTTTTTATTCAGAGAGAGGTTGGCAGAACTTCCCGAATTTATTTAAAACACATAAAATGCACGTCAAACAGGTCTTAAATCGAGGAAAGCTTGATTTTTGTGTTAGAACTGGTATTAATTAATGACCGTTGAATGCCCAGCCCATTAATTAAATATTAAGCTACACAAGGTGTTTTTTCACTGTTATCCACAGTGGGTTCATCTTGTCTACCTATACCAATTCTGCTTTTTTTTATTGTTTAGATTCCTATATCACGTTCAGTTGAACGATGATTTTGAATAAAAGTCTTACAACAAGCCACGTTAGCCTTGTAAGCATATTTATATTTTAAATATTAACATATTATGTCAGGAATTATTGGTAAAAAAGTCGGTATGACTAGCCTATACATGGAAGACGGTAAAGCTGTTCCATGTACGCTAATTGAAGCCGGTCCTTGTGTAGTTACACAAGTGAAAACTGTAGAGAAAGAAGGCTATAACGCTGTTCAAATCGGCTACGGTGAGAAAAAAGAAAAGCACACAACAAAATCTTTGTTGGGTCACTTCAAGAAAGCAAATACTACTCCCAAGAAAAAATTGGTAGAATTTCGCACGTTTGAGCAACCTCTTGCATTAGGGGATGTTTTAACTGTTGAGATGTTAGAGCTAGACACTTACGTTGACGTAGTGGGTACTTCTAAAGGTAAAGGTTTCCAGGGTGTTGTTAAGCGTCACGGCTTTGCCGGTGTGGGTGGTCAAACTCACGGTCAGCATAACCGCGGTCGTCACCCAGGTTCAATTGGTGCGTGTTCATTCCCATCTCGTGTATTCAAAGGCTTACGCATGGCGGGTCGTACAGGTGGTAATCGTGTAAAGGTTCAAAACTTACAAGTTTTGAGAATCTATCCAGAGAAAAACTTATTAGTAGTTTCTGGATCAGTACCTGGAGCTAAGAACTCATACGTAATCATTGAAAATTAAAAATTGGGCCTAGCCTAAACAATAGACATTCTGAAACATGGAATTATCAGTATATAACATAGCAGGAAAAGAT
>JBILCC010000189.1:0-3061 GCA_044353355.1 Aquirufa sp. | reverse complement strand
AGAGCACTCTAAGCCACCGATGTTTTGCACTTTCAAAGGAGTTTTGCTATCCTTATTGTGAACCTCTACTAATTTGTCGTAGTAAGCGTTACCTTTTGCATTCACGTCTGTTTGACGGTGGCAATCGATACACCAACCCATCGTTAAAGTAGAGCGTTGCTCTACCACTTCCATCTTTTCGATCTCGCCGTGGCAGTTTTTACACTCTAAACCACCTACGTTTGTGTGTTGAGAGTGGTTAAAGTAGGCCAAATCAGGTAAGTTATGAATACGTATCCATTGAATAGGCTCGTCTTTTTCTAATGCTTTGTAAATTTTTTGAATCTCTGGAGACTCACGCTTGATTGCGTTGTGGCAGTTCATACAAATGTTTGCCGAAGGAATGTTTGCTCCTTTGCCTTCATATACACCTGTGTGGCAATAGTTACAGTTGATTTGGTTTTCGCCAGCGTGCAATTTGTGAGAAAATTTGATCGGTTGCTCTGGTGCATATCCTTGGTGGATACCTACACCGTAGGCAGCATCGATGGTTGCTTTGCCACCTAATAAGAAAACTAAAACAATGATTCCTGTTTTAACAGCTGAGTTAGCGGCCAAAGACTTCGCGTTTTCCGAAATTTTATCAAAAAATGATTTACCTTCTTCTTGTTCCGCTTTAGCTAATTTGCTTAAGGAGTTAACTATAGATAACAAAGCGATTAATATGATCACCATGATGATTAATAATCCTACTAATAGCACTTCCATCATTCCTCCAGACGATTGAGCCGCCGGAGCTGCCGCACCTGCTGCTGGAGCTGCACCTGCTGCCGGAGCCGCTGGAGCTGCATTTGAAGCATCGATGTAGGCAACTATTCCTTTGATTTGCGCTTCTGAGAAGTTCGGATAAGGAGTCATAGCTGCCTTATTAAACTTGTTGTACAAGTCATTTGCATACTTGTCTCCTGAAGCGATTACCGCTTGTGGATTGTGCACCCATTTTACGATCCATTCGATCGGGCGACGCTCGCTAATACCCTTTAAACCAGGTCCTACCAAGACTTCATCGGTGGATGCGTGACAAGCCGCGCAGTTGTTTTTAAATAGTGTTTCGCCTTCTGCTGCATCTTGTGCAACCATTGCTGTCGTTGTAGCAATTAAGAATAAGAAGGAAAATAGAAACTTAACGAGAGTTAATTTTTTGCAACACATAAATATAGATTTTCTCATTTTAATTCAGTCCGCAAAACTACAATCCGATTTTTTAGGAAACAATTAATTACACATTCATTTTTTGTATTTTTTTAATTGAATTAATTATTTAGAATTTTTCAAAATAAGGCCATTCGGACTAAATTGAACTATTTTTAGAAAATTTTGTATAATGCGGCAGGGCATAAAAAAAACCTTCCGGATTGGAAGGTTTTTGGGAGGTTTCGAGCGGATTCGAACCGCTGTAGAAGGTTTTGCAGACCTCTGCCTAGCCACTCGGCCACGAAACCAATTAATTGGGATGCAAATTTAGCTTTTTTTTAGACAAAGGCAAATGCTATCTTCAAAATTGTGATGTTTTAGCTTTGCCTAAACCCAAATTGTGCTTTGCAATAATTTCTGGTTCAGGCAAACCTAAAACCAAACACAATTTCAAAAAAGCACTTTGCTCTTTACTCTAAAATCTCTACTCTATTCAGTGGGCAGTCCGTAGGGAATGAGTCCGGAGTGGAACATTCACCATTCACCACTTACCATTCACCATCTTTACTCTCTACTCTATGCTCTCTAATCTCCAAAGAGTTAAGATAGAGTAAATATGGAGATCTCCGGCGGCATCCCCACTCTTCCAGGATATCCTAAATACCCGTATCCGCGATTCACGTAGATTTGCTGTTCTCCTTCTTGGTACAATCCTGCCCATTGCTTGTATACATATTGAGCTGGAGACCAGCGCATTTCAGCGATTTTAACGCCAAACTGTGTGCCGTGCGTATGGCCAGCAAAAGCCACATCGATGTCTTTGTATTTCTTTGTTACTTCCGCATTCCAGTGGGTCGGGTCATGCGATAAAAGGAGTTTAGCAGAAGCTTCTTCCGTTCCCTTATGTGCTTTCTCCAGGTTGCCGTACCACGGAAAACGACCTAAGCCAATGTTTTGGACCCCAATGATGGCTAATTTTTCACCAGATTCCTCTAAGAAACGGTGCTCATCAATCAATAAGTTCCAGCCCATTAATTCATGAGCCTTCATCAAGTCTTGTAGGTTTTGTTTTTTAGCCTCTGGGCTTTTCCAGCGCACATAATCACCGTAATCGTGATTTCCCAAAGTACTGAAAACACCTAAAGGAGCCTTGACCTTATTGAATACGTCGAAGTAATTTTGAACTTCTTTGGACTCGTTATTGACTAAGTCACCCGTAAAGAAAACGACATCCGGTTTTTCGCGCATCAGCATCTCCACACCCCCTTTTACGGCGGTTTTATTGAAGAATGACCCCGTATGTATATCGGAAATTTGGGCAATTTTTAGGCCCTTAAAGGCAGAGGGTAAACCTTTAATTTTCAAAGGAATTTGTTCTACAGTGTAGTCATGGGCTCCGGAAATAATGCCAAAGGCAAAGGTTGCTGCCGGAACTGCTCCCACCGCCAGAGCCGCTTGAGACAAGAATTCGTGGCGTGAAATGGCACTAGGGTCTTTCTTTAATACTTTTTTTGTCCCCCAACGGAAGAAACGGGTGATGTCTTCTAGCAATAAGAAGACAATAATAAACAGTTTAGTGATAACCGAAATCATCACGATCGCCATAAAAGTGGTCCTGATTTCGTTTTTCCAAGCGTTTAAGGGCAATGCATTATAGGAGATGATTCCTAGTAGAATGAACAGGGTGAACCCCCAAAAAACATTCTTTGCGGTAGTTTGAATGCTTTGGCGGGAATTTCGAAAGGCAGTTTTGACCGCCATCCAAACGTAATAGTCTAGTGCGATTAATACAATACTGATAAAAGGCACAAAAAACATTTTATTCATAGCACTTAAACTATCTTTGCGATTCAATTGTTCCAAAGGTGCAAAATTACATGAAAAAGAC
>JBILCC010000221.1:0-2601 GCA_044353355.1 Aquirufa sp. | reverse complement strand
CTTCACGGAGGGGCACCCTAATTTTGAAAAAGATCGCGGATTTATAGAAGGAAAACCGGCAGCCATCTTGATGGTAGAAATGCGGGCTGAGTCTCGAGAAGAACTCGATAAAAACGTATCCAGTTTAATTCAGGAGCTGAATAATGCGAATCAAGGATACGCCTACCCTATTTTATGGGGTAATGATATTGCCAAAGGTTGGGACATCAGAAAAGCTGGATTAGGCCTAATTCGTAACTTAGAAGGTGATACTCAACCCGTCAATTTAATTGAGGATTGTGCTGTGGACCCTACAGATTTACCCGCATATGTGGCAGAAATACAGGAATTACTAGCTCGAAACGATACTAAAGCTGCCTACTACGCACATGCTGGAGCGGGAGAATTGCATATCGAGCCATTTATTAACTTAAAGAGCTCCAAGGGAATAGCTATCTTCCGCAGTTTGATTACTGAAACGGTCGAAATTCTGAAGAAATACAAGGGATCATTAAGTGGGGAACACGGCGATGGTCGTCTTCGGGGGGAATTCATCCCTGCTTTAATGGGAAAAGAAATTTACAGTCTATTTAAAGAAATTAAACACATTTTTGATCCACAAAATTTATTCAATCCAGGTAAAATAACAGATAGCCCCGCTATGGACACTGCTTTCCGATTTACGGAAAAAAAAGCTGCAGAACCTAGCTATTTCTTTGATTATGGAGTTTGGAAAAACCCACTTGGTTTGGCAGAAAAGTGCTCTGGATCTGGGGATTGTAAGAAAACAGCGTTAAGTGGAGGAACCATGTGTCCCAGTTATATGGCCACTTTACAGGAAAAAGATTCCACTCGAGCCAGAGCGAATATGTTACGTCAATTGCTCAGTTCGCCTAAAGAGGAGACATTTAGCAATCCTGACCTACATGAAATTTTAGACCTATGTTTGTCTTGCAAAGGTTGCCAAACCGAATGTCCATCTGGCGTCGATATGGGAAAATTAAAGGCAGAAACCTTACAGCAATCCTATTTGAAAAATGGAGTTCCTCTTCGCACAAAATTAATTGGGCACTTCCCTACCCTACAGCGCTACGCTAGTTATGTTTCTCCTTTGTACAATTTCTTAGTTGAATTCCCGCTAACCTCTTCGTTGATCAAACTAGGAATGGGCTTCTCCATCGACCGAAGTTTGCCTACCGTACAATTCACAAGTTTAGAGAAATGGTTCGAACGCTATACTTCCAAAAAACCTCAAAATGCCTTTAAGAATGGATTTGTACATCTTTTAGCAGATGAATTTACGAATCACAATGAGGTGCCTTTAGGCCAAAAAACGATTCAATTATTAAATGCCTTAGGCTACGGAGTTATCATTCCTAAAGGAATTGTGACAGGCAGAAGTTTTATTTCCAAAGGAATGTTGATAGAAGCTAAAGCTTTAGCTAATGCAAATGTGGAGCAATTAGGTGATTTAATATCGAAAGAACATCCTTTGATCGGTATTGAGCCAAGTGCCATCTTAACCTTCCGAGATGAAATACCATCGCTAGTAGACGCTGATAAACGCGTACAAGCGGAAAAATTAAAACCGAATTGTCTGTTAATCGATGAATTCATTGCACGTGAATTCAAAGCAGGTAAAATTTCTGCTGACACTTTCCATGAAAAACAGCAAAAAATTCTCTTACATGGACATTGCCATCAAAAATCTATTGCAGGATTAACCTCTACCCGTATCGCCTTAAGCATTCCAGCTCAATACGAAGTAGAATTGTTGCCTACGGGATGCTGTGGAATGGCAGGTTCTTTTGGCTATGAGAAAAAACATTATAAAGTTTCTCAACAAATCGCCAACCTAGTCCTATTCCCTCGATTGTTGAATAAACCCATCAAAAGCATCATTGCTAGCAACGGGACCTCGTGTAGACACCAAATCAAAGATGGTATAGAACAAATAGGTTACCACACAGCTGAAATACTATATAACGCCCTAAAAGCCTAAAGAAATCATGATACAATACAACATATCGCTCTTTATAGAGCCAAACATTACAGAGACAGCATTAAAAGCCTTGAAAACGGTAATTATGCCTGAAATAGAGAAGCAAACCTTCATCGACCAGATTCATTTATTTGAAATCAGTTCTCACCAAGAACCTGATTCAAATGGTTACTCGCTACAATGTTGGCTACCTGAATTTGAAGAAGAACACAAAGAATTTATTGAAGGAATTGTATCTGGTTTTTTCCAAAAGGAATTCGCTAATCAGTATGTGTACTTTCCGAGTCAATTGAAGAGAGTATAGATTATAGAGTATAGAGTAGAGAGTAGAGATTATAAAGTAGAGAATTTACCACTTACCATTCACCATTTACCATATCTTTTCTCTATACTCTCTTATCTCTAATCTCGTCCCCAATCAATCCCCTCTTGTCCACTCGCTAAAAGGTACTGATTGATTTGCGAAAACGGCTTAGTGCCGAAAAATCCGCCTCGATTAGCTGATAAAGGCGATGGGTGAGCAGCTTGAATGATGAAGTGACGTTGAAGATCGATAAATTTTGATAGTTTTTGGGCGTATGATCCCCATAAAACAAAAACGATGCTTTGTTTCTCTTTAT
>JBILCC010000187.1:0-3074 GCA_044353355.1 Aquirufa sp. | reverse complement strand
GCGATTATGAATGAAAATATTGCTTTGATTCAATCGATTAAAGGAATCGGTTCTAAATCTGCTCAGCGAGTAATTTTAGAATTAAAGGATAAATGTAAGAAAGATGCCCTCTTTGTCGAGGCTGGGATAGCCTCTCATGATGCACATTTTGGCAATAAACAAGAAGCATTAGCAGCATTAGTTACCTTAGGAATTCCTCGGACTGCAGCTGAAAAGAGTTTGGATAGTATCTTAAAGTCGACCCCCGAAGCTTCCGTAGAAAATTTAATTAAATTAGCCTTGCGATAGTTGAAAGCCGAAAATAGACATATTCATTCCTTCTTTTTTTCCCTTCTATGGGTCTTGGGATTTGTTTTGTCTTTTTCGAGTTATTCTCAGATTGATTCTGTTTCAAAATCTGGTAGAAAACCTAGATTGACCTTAAAAAAGCCTATCCGTTCGACATCAAAGTCTCCTTTTTCCATTTATTCTAAAAAGCCAAATTCTACCTATTCTTTTGAGTCAGATAATAAATTGGTTATTCAAAAAGATGCAATTGGCTCAGCTAATGCAACTGATTTCACAACGTTTAATCGATTGCAAAACCAGGATGTAAATCGAAGCTATTGGCAGACTTATTCTAAAAGTTTAGATGGAAGCAGTAATTTAAAATCGAGAGGTTTATTCCCTAAAATCGAATTGCCCCCAGCTATTGATCGAATTTTTGGTGGAACAGAAGTATCCTTTAAACCCAATGGTTCCTTACTACTTGATGTAGGATATATGGGCCAATATGTTGATAATCCAGCAATACCTATTCAATTAAGGTATGTAGGTAATCTGTTTTTTAATGAACAAGCTCAAATTAACTTTCAAGGGAAGATTGGTGATAAGCTGAATTTAAATGTCAATTTTGACACGAAGGCTAGTTTTAATTTTCAAAACCAATTAAAACTGAATTGGAAGACGCAAGAGGAAGATATTCTCCAAAATATTGAGGTAGGAAATACTTCTTGGACCTTAAATTCTCAATTAATTCCAGGGGTACAAAATTTGTTTGGAGTAAAAACATTGTTGCGTTTTGGAGCGCTAGACATGACAGTAGTAGCAGCTCAACAACGATCTAAGCAAGATTGTATTACATTAAAGGGAGGAACACAGGGTAAGAATTTTGAAGTAAGGGTGGATCAATATGATGAAAATCGGCACTTTTTCTTATCCTCTTATTTTAGGAATAATTATGAACGTGCACTCAAGAATTTGCCGGTTATCTCTAGTGGAATTACGGTTACTCGGGTAGAAGTATATGTGACAAATCGTACGCAGAGCACCGAGACACTTCGGAATTTAGTTTCATTGTATGATTTAGGGGAAGCAAGTCCTTATAACAATACCAATCCTCTATTTCAACCTGTTAATCCGACCAGTCCGGTAGATAATAAGGCAAATGGGATGTATGCCAAACTGGTGGCTGATCCTAATTTAAGGAAGTCTAATGAGGTGACAGATCGTTTAGAGTCTACTTATAATCTGAAACGTGGTACTGATTTTGATGTACTAAAAGGAGCAAAACGCTTATCAGAAAGGGAGTTTAAATTTAATTCGCAGCTAGGGTATATCTCTTTGGTAGCTCCTCTTCGTAATGATGAAGTTTTAGCCGTTTCTTATGAGTATACATTAAATGGCAGAAAGTACAAAGTAGGGGAGTTAACAGAAGATTATCAAGCTCGTCAAGACGACGAGGTGCTGATTTTAAAAATGTTAAAATCAAGTACAAT
This sequence comes from Aquirufa sp., assembly GCA_044353355.1. Taxonomy (GTDB): domain Bacteria; phylum Bacteroidota; class Bacteroidia; order Cytophagales; family Spirosomataceae; genus Aquirufa. The sequence continues at coordinate 1,317 of JBILCC010000187.1, read as the reverse complement.
TCGGAATAACCTGAATTCAATTTCAACCGGAAAACCCCATCCAATGTGGGATTTAATGATGAAAAATATTTATTCATTAAATACTTCTTCCTTAGCGAAACAAAATTTTCAGTTAAGAATTGTGTACAAAGACGATGCGACAGGGATAGATAATAGTAATTTGATTGAAGGTGCAAATTTTAAGGACATTCCGTTAGTTAAAGTTTTGGGTTTAGATAAATTAAATTTTGCAGGTGATCCACAACCCGATGGGAACTTTGATTACATTGAAGATATTACGATTGATGCAAAAAATGGAAAGATTATTTTCCCTGTTCTTGAACCTTTTGGCACTAATTTAAGAGCTAAGTTTACAGCAAGTGAAAGTAATTTAGTCGAAAAATATGTATTTGATAAATTGTATTCAGGTACACAAGTGGATGCTGCACAAATTACCACTAAAAACAAATTTTTCATTAAGGGTTCATTTCAATCCGGTGTTGGTGGGGATATCTCTTTGCCATTTGGTGTAGAAGCGAAATCGGTTACGGTGACAGCTGGAGGGCAATCTTTAGCTGCTGGAACAGATTATATAGTTGAACCTCAATCTGGACGTGTAAAGATCATTAATGAGGGGGTCTTTAGCTCCGGAAGAGAGATTAAGGTATGTTATGAAAAGCCTGACTTGTTTTCAAATCAAATTAGAACCCTGTTAGGTACACGCCTTGATTATAATTTAGGTAAGAATGTGCATTTAGGCGCTACGATACAGAATATGTCTGAAAGTCCACCGGCCTTTTTTCGACGCGTAGCCATGGGGAATGAACCAGTGAATAATACCTTAATAGGGTTTGATGCGAGTATCTTGCAAAATTCACAAGGGCTGACAAGGTTTCTAGATAAGTTGCCATTAATTTCAACTAAGGAGACTTCTGTGATTGATTTTCAAGGAGAGTTCGCTAAGTTAATTCCCAACGTGAATGATCGTGTGCAGGGAAATGCATTTATAGATGATTTTGAGGCAGCACGAGTTATTTATAATTTAAGTTCACAAGCTACACTTTGGAAACCTGGAGCAACTCCTAAACCCTATGTTTCTAGCGGAAATAAATTATCTACCGGATTTAATCGAGCTAAAATTTCTGCCTACACGGTAGATGCTAGTATTTATGGTCAAGGAGGTTTTGGTTTAGATGTCCCAGGTTTAGATCCTACTAAGGTAAATACGTATGCCTATGAAAGGGTTGTTACTCCTAGAGGACTATTTCCCAATAAAGACTTTGCGAATAATATTACCAATTTACCCATTGGCGTTTTAGATGTTGCTTATTTTCCTTC
>JBILCC010000185.1:0-3116 GCA_044353355.1 Aquirufa sp. | reverse complement strand
AATCGGGATTCAGAAGATTGAAGCGACCATCGGACCCACCGTTACTTTATATGAAATCGTTCCCAAGGCCGGTGTTCGCGTAAGTAAAATTACTTCGTTGGAAGATGATTTGTCACTTTCCTTAGCTGCAATGGGTGTTCGTATTATCGGGCAAATGCCAGGTAAAGATACCATCGGTATTGAAGTAGCAAATAAGAATCGGGAGATGGTTCCTGTTCGAGCGGTTATTGGTTCAGAGAAGTTTCAAAAATCTACCTACGATCTTCCTATCACATTGGGTAAAACGATTTCAAATGAGATTTTTGTAGCTGATTTAGCCAAAATGCCTCACCTCTTAATGGCTGGTGCCACTGGTCAAGGTAAGTCTGTAGGTTTAAATATGCTCTTGACTTCTTTGATTTACAAGAAGCACCCAGCGACCTTGAAGTTTGTGTTGGTCGATCCGAAGAAAGTGGAATTGTCCCTTTTCAATAAATTGGAACGTCACTTCTTGGCTTGTCTTCCTGACTCAGCTGAAGCGATTATTACGGATACGAAGAAAGTGGTGAGTACGTTGAACTCACTGTGTAAGGAGATGGACTTGCGTTATGATAAATTAAAAGATGCTGGTTGTCGTAACATTAAGGAATATAACCAGAAGTTCATCAACCGTCGCTTGAATCCAAACGAACACGACTTTATGCCTTACATCGTTTTAGTGATCGATGAGTTAGCAGATTTAATGTTAACGGCAGGAAAAGAGGTAGAGCATCCGATTGCACGTTTAGCTCAATTAGCCCGTGCTATTGGTATTCACTTGGTCGTTGCGACCCAACGACCTTCGGTTAACGTGATTACTGGTACGATTAAGGCGAACTTCCCTGCACGTCTTTCGTTTAAGGTGATGTCCAAAATTGACTCCCGTACCATCCTAGACGCCGGTGGCGCTGATCAGCTTGTGGGAATGGGTGATATGTTATTATCAATGGGGTCTGAAGTGATTCGTTTACAGTGTGCCTTTGTTGATACCCCAGAGGTTGAAGACATTTGTGATTTCATTGGAAATCAACAGGGATACACTTCAGCCTACTTGTTGCCTGAGCCAGATTCAGAAGAAATGGGTGGACAAGATCGAGGTGACTTTGATCCAAGTGATCGCGACTCATTCTTCGACGAAGCAGCTCGTTTAGTCGTAATGCACCAGCAGGGTAGTACTTCATTAATTCAACGCAAGCTAAAATTAGGCTATAATCGGGCGGGTCGCTTAATTGATCAATTAGAGGCAGCTGGAATCGTAGGTTCATTTGGTGGATCAAAGGCAAGAGAAGTACTTGTGAAATCAGAAACGGAATTAGAAGAGATTTTAAAAAATTTATAAGATGAAAAAAGGACTATTATTACTATGCTTGAGTTTTAGTGTATTTGCACAGTCAAATAAGGCAGTAAGTCTAATTGATGGGATGCAGAAGAAATACAAGGCCATGGGCTCATTCTCAGCCAATTTCACCTACCAAACAGATGGAGCAGCTACAATGTCTGGTTCTATCACGGTAAAGGGCACTAAGTTTCGTTTAAAGACGGCTGGTCAGGAAATTTTCAATAATGGAAAAGAAGTGGCTACCTATATTAAGGAAATAAATGAAGTGAACATTTCTAGCTTTGATCCTTCTGAAGGTGATTTGAATCCTGCTAAAATCTATTCATTTGATAAGAAGGCCTATAAGATTGCCTTAAAGGGCGAATCTGCTGGCGTTTCAACAGTAGAGCTTTCTCCGGTAGCAAAAGGTACCCAGATAAAGAGTATCACCCTTAAAATTAATTCAAAAGATCTTTCCGTAAATGATTGGACCATCCTAAACAAAGCAGGAAAGAAACAATATTTCAAGGTCGCTAAATTAAATTCGAAGGTAAACGCAGATGATAAATTATTTTCCTTCGATAAGAAAGCATTTCCAGGTGTAGAAGTAAACGATTTACGTTAATCTCTTTACCTTCTAGCATATAAAAAAAGGCCTCTCTTTCGAAGGGCCTTTTTTTATATGTGATGTGGAAGATTAGACTGTTTGCAATATCAATTGCTTCATAATTTCTAATCCATCCGTATTATTCAAATCTGGATCTGCTGCTCTTTCCGGATGCGGCATCATTCCGAATACATTTCTGCCTTCGTTGCAAATACCCGCTATGTTTAAAAGACTTCCATTCGGGTTTGACTCTTCAGTTACTTCGCCATTCTCGTCACAGTAGTAGAACAAGATTTGGTCATTGGCTTTCAAAGAGGCCAACGTCTTCTCATCTGTAAAGTAACGTCCTTCTGCGTGAGCGATAGGTATTTTATAGGCTTTGTTGGTATCTAATTCCTGTGTTAACAAGGAATTATTTGTTGCCGCCTTTAAGTAGATATTCTTGGAAATGAATTTCTGAGAATTATTTCTTAATAAAACACCTGGTAATAAATGAGCTTCTACTAAGACCTGAAAGCCATTACAGATACCCATTAGATAGCCACCATTTTTAGCATGCTCGATAACGTGATCCATAATAGGGGAGAAGCGCGCAATAGCACCAGAACGTAAGTAATCTCCATAAGAGAAACCGCCTGGAATAATAATGAAATCGCAGTTTTGTAGATCAGTCTCTTTGTGCCAAAGTTTAACTGCCTCATAGCCTAAACTTTGAATGACTCCGACTGTATCGTCATCACAATTGGACCCTGGGAATACTACTACGCCAAATTTCATATGTTCTTTGCTATTATTTTGTGCAAAATTACAGTTTTTGAGTGAAAAATGCAGAGCCTATCCCGCATTTATTTTATTCCAATGGATGTATTTAATAGGGTGGATACTTTTGCGATAAAGCTATTGTGGCTCCTGCGTCTAAAGTACACGAGGAAAGTCCTAAAAGGCAGATAAGTAGTACTAATTGGAGGAAATTTGTCATCAAATTTTTCATGATATAAGTGGTTAAATGTGAGTTGTAGGATAAAGGTAGGTTAATCTTTGAGAGTACGGTACCCGCGCATATAGATTACCAAGTAGTTGATAGTGGCAAAAGAAAAAGGCCCCGACTCGAAGAGTCGCGGCCTTTCAAAACCTAACAGGATTAAATCCTAGTATCTGTAGTGCTCTGGCTTG